>NZ_JBANEW010000059.1:0-53091 GCF_049890855.1 Lacrimispora sp. 38-1
AGGAATAAGCTGTTTTATTGACAGAAATCCGGGAATGTAATAAAATAAGATATGTGTTTGAAATCATCAGCCTGTGCTCCAATAGGCAGAACCGGATGATTTCATAAAAAAGGGGGATTACGAAAGATGGGCAGTTCAGTGACTGGAAATGAAATACTGGATTCTTTTTATTCTGTTATACCATATTTAATGAATTTATTTGATGATGATGTATCCTTTGCTTTAACCGATGCAGAGAAGTTTATTAATGTATGGAATGGCAAAAAGTTAAGATTCCATGTTAATCCCGGCGACATTGTTCCGACAGGAGGTGCAATCAGGGAGGCATTAGATTTCGGCAGAGTGATTATAAAAGATGTGCCTGCAGCTGTGTATGGTATTCCTTTTAAATCCTATGCAGTTCCCATAACGGAAAAGAACAAGGTGATTGGTGTCCTGACTTTGGGAAGAAGTCTGGAAAAGAGGAATAGCTTAATTGAACTGATCAACAGGCTGACTGATGGTGCAAGCCAGATTGCAGAATCTACCAATGATGTGAGCAGGGGAATTGGACAGCTAAAGGATATGAACGGTGAGATATCTCTTAAGGTAAAAGAAGCCAATGAAAGTACAAAGAATACAGATTCCATTCTGGATTTTGTTAAGGACGTTGCTACCCAGTCCAACTTACTGGGACTGAACGCAGCCATTGAGGCAGCAAGGGCAGGAGAAGCCGGAAGAGGTTTTTCCGTAGTAGCGGGAGAGATTAGAAAGATGTCAGCCTCCACCAGCGAATCCATCGGTCAGATCGACGGTGTGCTGAAAAGTATCAATGCATCCATTACTACGATTAATACACGTATAACGGAATCCAATCAGATTTTCACAAAGGAAACGGAAGAATTTCAAAAAATACTTAATTCCATTGAGGAATTAAACGGAACGGCAAAGCAGCTGGAATCACTTTTAGAGCATCTGTAGAGCCGCTAAAGAGATGGGGATAGAGCCGGCGGAGCACTATCTCTATTCTTATGTTTTAATTATCAGTTATCATAGGAACCGTCAGGAAAGGGAATGACACATGAAGATCAGGAAATCAAAAGTGGCTGTAGTCGGATGCGGACTGGTGGGATCCTCCACAGCATTCAGTCTGGTAACACAGGGAGTATGCGATGAAATATTAATGATCGATATCAACGAGGAAAGAGCATTGGGAGAAGTGCTTGATTTAAGGGATACGATCAAGTATCTGGACCGTAATGTAAAGGTGCGCAAAGCAAACTATTCCGACTGTTCAGACGTGGATATTATCGTAATCACAGCGGGAGCACCGCCCCAGAAAGGACAGACCAGACTGGATACGCTGGAAGTCAGTGCCAGAATTGTGAAAACCATTGTTAATCCAGTCATGGCAAGCGGCTTTGACGGGATTTTCATTGTAGTATCCAACCCGGTTGATATCATTGCCCATTATGTCTATAAGCTGTCCGGTCTTCCAAAGAATCAGGTGATCGGAACCGGAAGTTCCTTAGATACTTCCAGACTCCAGAATTTTATCGCAGAGCTTGTGAACGTGGATCCCAGAAGTGTCTATGCCTATTCCATGGGAGAGCACGGAGATTCCCAGATGGTGCCATGGTCTACCGTAACCGTGGCAGGCAAATCATTTAATGACATTATTCAGGATAATAAAGATATGGTTGGCGATGTTGACTTAGATGAGATTGTGAAAAAGACAACTCTGGAGGGCTGGGAGATCTACAACAGAAAAGGAACCACCTATTATGGAATCGCCACAGCATGTGCCGGTATTATCAAAGCAATTCTTTACGATGAAAACCGGATTATTCCGGTATCAACCCTGCTGGAAGGGGAATATGGGGAAACCGATGTATTCGCCGGAGTGCCCACAATCTTAAACCGCACCGGTGCCGCTGATATACTGGAGATGCATATGACGGACGAGGAACTGGATAAGTTTCATCAGTCGGTGGAAATTCTTCGGGAGTATACGAAGAAAATGCATACGGAAGATTAACTCAGGCTTCGTATCTCGTGAATTCTCAGAAGAAAAGGAAGCAGGGCGCCGGATACAATCAGGCTGAATAGATTCTGAACCAGATTGAAAGGCACATTAATAATGGCAGAGGCTGCATTATATACAATCAGTTCAAATATAAAATAACCTCCTGTTACAATACCGCTGCACACAATGCCTGCGGTCAGAAATGGCAGTATCCGAAAACGTGCTTTGAGAAGGCTGCGTGAAAGTCTGTGGTACAAATATCCGGCAAAGAAGGCGGCCAGTGTTTTAATGAGAAATGTAGCTGGTGCATAGAATGCGTAGCCTGAAAGCAAATCTGCCGTCATGGAACCAAGCCCCCCTGCAACAGCGCCGGTTACGGGACCAAGAAGGATACCGCTTAACAAAACCATCCCATCGCCCAGATGAATATAACCATTCATTGCAGTAGGTATATGTATTACCATGGTAGCTGCAGTGGTAAGTGCTGCCATTAAGGCTCCAAATACTAATTTTTTCGTTTTTTTGCTGTTCATAGTTATTCCACCCTTTCAAATAAAATATCAGTTGTTTTGTTGAAATCTATCATATAGAAAAACTGGAGTTTTTTAAATAGCCAATTTAAGCAAATTCATGCATACCAGTTTGGAGGGAAGAAACAGCTTTCCGCCAATTCCCTGATTACGTTTTCCCATATCTGGTAACCATAAGGTTAAATCATGGGATTATGGAGACTGGAGGATGATAAAAATGGCTGATATAAAAAACAAGGGCAAATTCTTTGCCGGGTGGTACTTTAAAATGCAAAGCGGTGACACGGTTCTGGCTGTGATTCCCGGACTTAGTATGGACGGGACGGGAAAAATATATCCATTTATACAGGTTATTTGGAATGAGCAGGCCTGCTGGGTGGATTTTAAAGAAGAGGATCTTCTTATTGACTGGAATCAGAAACGGATTATTCTTGATGATAATATTTTTTCCCGCAGGGGAGTAAGACTTAACATAAAGACAGATGACATAACATTAAAGGGAATTATCCGTTTCGGTCCAATTACCCCAATCCGGTATCCCATTATGGGCCCCTTTCAGATCATACCTTTTATGGAATGCAAACATGAGATAATCAGCATGTCACACAGACTGTCCGGCAAGGTGAAACTAAACGGCAAAGTAGTGGATTTTGGCGGAGGGATGGGGTATATAGAAGGAGATAAAGGAAAATCATTTCCGGAGAGCTACCTTTGGCTTCAGTGTAATTCATTTTCTGAAAATGCCTCTGTCATGGTCTCTGTTGCTAAAATTCCATGGCTGGGATTTCGGTTTGAGGGCTGCATCAGCGTAATCATGTATCAGGGAAAAGAATACAGATTTGCTACCTATTTAGGAGCCAGAGTGGTGAGCAAAAGAGAGACGGCAGTGATTATAAAGCAGGGAGCATATATTCTGAAAGTGTTCCTTTCCAATCAGAACAGGAAGGATGAGAAACGGTTTTCCCATCAGCTGTTAGCGCCCAGCCAGGGTGAAATGAGCCGTTTTGTCAAGGAAGAGCATTTGCTGCGGGGGAGATTTCTGCTGTACAAAGGAGAAAATATGATATTCGATCTTTCCAGCACTTCCGTAAGTTTTGAATACGATTTATAAAAAAAACGGCTGTTATCTTACAGTTTGTTAAGATAACGGCCGTTTTTCTGAATGAATATTAAGTTGGCATCGGGATGTTGGGTTGATATAATAGAATTAGATTTACTATACAATAACAAATCGAAAGTGGGGACTAGAGATGAAGAATTCAGGAAAACTGAGTATTTCAACAAGGCTGAAACGGGTATTTGCAATTCTGGTTTTTATTATTTTTCTTTCTTCAGTATTTTCGCTGGTCAGTTTTCGTTCCATTGGTAATAATATGTCAACATTTTATCAGGTTCAGTATGAGACCACAAAAAAACAGATGGAGATCCGTAAGGATGTACAGACGATTAATAAAAGAATCCTTTGGGCAGCCATTCAGGAAGATGCTTCTGTTACTGCAGAGCAGAAAAAGGAAATAGAAGGAAGATTCGAAAAAATTGTGAAATATATTGCTGTCATTAAAGAGAATCTGAAGGACAAGCAGTCGGTAGAAGCACTGGATCTGGCATTTGCTGATTTCCAGAAAGATACCGCAACTT
Source organism: Lacrimispora sp. 38-1 (assembly GCF_049890855.1). Taxonomy (NCBI): domain Bacteria; kingdom Bacillati; phylum Bacillota; class Clostridia; order Lachnospirales; family Lachnospiraceae; genus Lacrimispora; species Lacrimispora sp. 38-1. Next base: position 4,174 of record NZ_JBANEW010000059.1, read on the forward strand.
TGTTGTCCATGCTGGAAAAGGGAGATACAAAAGGCGCGGTAGAGTATTACCAGACTACATTCAACGATGTTTCAGAGGTACTTGCCGATGCTCTGGATAAGACCGGCGCCCAGGCAGATGAAGCTGCCCTTGCCAAATATACAAACAGCCAGAGAGTTGAAAATCTTGCCACTGTTTGTCTGGCATTCTTTTCTCTGGTCTCTCTCGCCATTGCGCTGCTCATGGGAAGACGGCTTACCAAATCAATTGCAGTTCCGTTAAAAGAGATCCAGAATGCAGCAGGTGAGTTTGCAAAAGGTAATTTACATACGGCAATTACTTACGAATCCGGTGATGAGATCGGTCAGGCAGCCCAGGGCTTAAGAGTTTCCATGGAAAAGATCCGGTGTTATATTATGGAAATTGACTGTGCGATGGAGCAGATGGCAGGCGGGAATTTCAATGTGGATTTTTCCAGTGAATTTATTGGCGATTTTAAAAATATTGAATCTTCCCTGCATTGTTTTACTGAAAAGATATCAAGAAGCTTTGAAGAGATAAATGAAGCAGCCAATCAGGTATCCGATGGTTCCAGCCAGATATCGGAATCCGCCCGCTATCTGGCAGTCGGAGCCGAAAATCAGGCTGGCATTGCCGGAAGATTGTCGGAGTCAGTCACCCGCATCACAGAACAGATCGGTGAAAATGCGGAGCTGACGAAAGAAATCCAGATGGAGATGGAACGGATTACCCAGAATATTTCCACGGAAAATCAGAATATGCAGGAAATGGTTTCTGCCATGAGTACCATAAAGAAGACCTCTGAGGAAATCAGTAAGATGATTGTGACCATTGATGATATTGCCATGCAGACCAATCTTCTGGCCTTAAATGCTTCCATCGAGGCAGCGAGAGCCGGAGAAGCAGGAAAAGGGTTTGCTGTTGTGGCGGGACAGGTCAGTCTCCTGGCAAGCCAGAGCAAAGATGCTGCAAAAAATTCCTCTGACTTAATAGAGGCATCCTTAAAAGCAGTGGAAGAGGGAACTGTAATCGCAGACCGGGCAGCCGGCAATTTAAATGGCGTGGCAAAAGAAAGCAGTCAGATCATGGATAAGGTCCGCAGCATAGCAAAGGCTTCCAAGGATCAGGCGGATTCTGCAAGAATGATTGAAAATGGAATCGGACAAATCTCCATGGAAGTGGATAAAAGTGCAGCGTCTGCGGAAGAGAATTCCGCTTCCAGCGAAGAACTTGCAGGGCAGGCACAAAATTTAAAGGATTTAATCGGCCAGTTTCAGCTGAAAGCATAAATAGTTTGATCACCAGCTAAGAATAAAAAGGATACACGGGAAGAGCAACATGCCTGTGTATTCTTTTTTTTGTCTGAAAAATTTTAGATAAACAGTATATAACAGTTGACAACAGTAATACACTGTTATATACTGTTTATCAAGGAGGGGTGATATGAAAATAATAATAAATAATTCATCCATGCAGCCCCTGTATGATCAGATCACGGAGCAGATCAAAAGCGGAGTCATGCAGGGAACGTTAAAAGAGGGAGACAACCTGCCATCGGTCCGGACTCTGGCGAAGGAACTGCGTATCAGTGCCTTAACAGTTAAAAAATCTTATGACATTCTGGAACAGGAAGGTTTTATTGTTACAATTCATGGAAAGGGAAGCTTTATCGCTTACGCCAGTCAGGAATTCATGCTGGAGGAAAAGAAAAAAGAGATTGAGGTCGAGATGGAATCGGCGATCCGCAAAGGCAGAAGCTGTGGAATGAAAGATGAGGAACTAACGGAATTGTTTTATTTGATTTTGGAGGATTAATGATGTTGTTAAAAATGGAAAACATTCAGAAAACGTATGGAGATTTTACGCTGAATTGTTCTTTGGAACTGCAGCCTGGATATATCACTGGGCTGATTGGGCCAAATGGTGCAGGAAAAACCACTGTATTTAAATCTGCGCTGGGGCTTATTTCGTTAGACCAGGGTGCTGTAACGGTATTTGGAAAACCGTTTGATCAGCTGTCTCTGAAGGAAAAGCAGGATATGGGAGTGGTTCTGGCTGACTCGGGATTCAGCGGATATTTAACGATTCAGGATATAGCCAGAATTATGAAAAATTTGTATCATTCGTTTGATCAGGACCGGTTTATAAAAAAGTGCAGGGAATCAGGACTGCCTTTGAATAAGAGAGTCAAAGATATGTCTGCAGGAATGAAAGCCAAGGTGAAGATTTTGACAGCCATGTCTCATGAGGCCAGGCTTCTCATACTTGATGAGCCTACGGCAGGGCTGGATGTTCTGGCAAGAGAGGAGCTGCTTGATGCCATTCGGGAGTATATGGAGCCTGGAGACCGTTCGATCCTGATCAGCTCCCATATTTCAACGGATTTGGAGCAGCTTTGTGACGATCTTTATCTCATTCATAATGGAATGATTGTTCTGCATGAGGAGACGGATGTGCTCCTTGGCAGCTATGGTCTTTTAAAAGCAACAGAGGAACAGTATCTGGAGCTGGATAAAAGTTATATACTCTGCAGGAAAAAGGAAGCTTACGGCTACCGTCTTCTTACAGACAAGATCAGTTATTACCGGGAAAATAAGCCGGAAATTGTAATGGAAAAAGGAAGTGTTGATGAAGTGATTACGATGATGATACGGGGGGAACGGTTATGAGAGGACTGCTGATCAAAGATATACTTTTATTGAAAAACCAGATGCGTTTTTTCCTGCTCTTCTTCTTTTTGTCAGCAGGAATGCTCCTGGCAGATTTTGATTCTGTTTTTGTGATCAATTATGTGACTTTGATTTTTTCCCTGTTTACGCTGAGCTCCATCAGTTACGATGAATTTGACAATGGATATGCGTTTTTATTTACCCTTCCCATCTCCAGAAATCAATATGCAGCGGAGAAATATATATTTGGCCTTTTAACAGGAGGTTCGGCCTGGATTACAGTGACCATATTTGCTGTGATCATGAATTTGGTGAGAGGAAGAGCAGACGCAGGAGAACTTGTGGTTATGGCGTTTTTGTATCTTTTTATATCATTCTTATTCCTGGCTGCAGTGGTTCCGGTCCAGCTGAAATTCGGTGCAGAAAAAGGAAGACTTGTTCTGATCTTATTAATTGGAGTCATCTTTGCCGCAGGTTTCATTGTGGTGAAGACGGCAAAGGCATTCCAACTGGATTTGTCATCTGCGGCTGAATCTGTAACGGCATTTTCTTTAGGACCGGTGATGATTGTTCTGTTTCTGATCAGTCTGGCAGCTGTTTTTGTATCTTATCTGGTTTCTGTTAAAATCATGAAGAAAAAGCAATTCTGACAGGAACTGGATTCAGGTGAAATCTGTTTTATCCTGGTTCTGCTGTATTTCCAAAGGCCAATCTGTGCCGGCCGGGAGTCATATGATATTCCCGCTTATATAGCCGGTCAAAATAACTGGTGCTTTCAAAACCGGAGCTTTCTGCAATATCGGTGATGGACCGGTCTGTGTGCAGAAGCAGGGTTTTGGCTTGATTTAACCGGTATTTATTTAAATATTCAATGGGAGAGAGAGGGACGGAACACTGGAAACAGCGGAGTGCCTCTCTTTTGCTGACTCCTACCGAGCGGGCAATATCTTCCAGAGTCAGTCTCTTTTCATAGTTTTGTTCAATAAAATGGGTCATTCGTCTGAAACGTGCCTGGGAGAGGCGGTTGACTCCTGCATTTTCCATCGTGGCAAATTCATCTTTGTGTTCAAACAGGACGCACCAGATCTGGCACACCAGTGCATGTGCCCCGAGCTCCCAGGTTGCAGTCTGATCCTCGCACAGTCTGTAGAGGTCTGACAGAATGGTAAGTAAATGGTTCTGCCAGGGATTTTTGGCCCTTAATACAAAGTGGGATATGCCGGAAAATAAAAAGGGAGCCATGAATTTTTCATAGATGGAGCTTCCTTCCCGTGCAATAAATTCCGGAGCAAAGAGTACATTTGGTATGATGGCTGTTCCGGTTGATAAAAAGCGGTGCATGGCACCGGAATTAATAAAAACACCGTCACCAGGTTCCAGTATGTAATGGATGTTTCCGATGGAGCAATGTACGATTCCCTCGGTCACAGATACCAGTTCAAATTCCCTGTGCCAGTGCCAGTCAATGCAGCGGTTGTCAAACTTTCCCACATCTTCGTAATAGTATTGAAACGGAAAGTCTGCAAAACCATGGGAGACCAGCTCCATCATGGATTCATCGGTCAGTATTTTTGTGCTTTGCATAGAGCGTTCTCCTTTTTGTGATCGGCTAAATTGTATCATAAGCTGGCGGTAAATTGCAAGATTTGAATTACCATCTGCGGTATAATACAATAAAATAACTCGGGAGGGCCGGACGCATGAAAGAAAATTATAAAAGTACCATTTATGCCTGCTTTTTAAGCTACATAGTTCAGGCAATTGTCAATAATTTTGTACCGCTTTTGTTTCTGCATTTTCAATGGGAGTATGGGATATCATTATCCAGAATTACCCTGCTTGTCACAGTTAATTTTGGTGTTCAGCTGCTGGTGGATCTTTTATCGGCTGCATTCATTGACCGGGTGGGATACCGGATTTCCATGGTTGCCGCACACGTCATGGCAGCCGCCGGTCTGATTCTTTTAACGGTTCTGCCGGGAATCGTTTCTGTTTCCTGGGTTGGATTACTGTTTGCCGTTGTGATCTATGCCATCGGCGGAGGCCTTTTAGAGGTTCTTGTCAGTCCCATTGTGGAAGCGTGTCCCACAGATAATAAAGAAAAAGCCATGAGTATGCTGCACTCTTTCTATTGCTGGGGTCACGTGGGAGTGGTTCTGGTTTCTACCTTGTTTTTCCGTATCTTTGGCATCGGAAGCTGGAAGATACTGGCGCTTTTCTGGGCGGTTGTACCGGCTGTATGCATGGTTTTATTTTTCCGTGTGCCCATTGCTTCTCTTGGAAAAGGAGAGGAAGGAATGTCCTTTGGCACATTGATCCGAAACAGGCTGTTCTGGATCTTCATGCTTCTTATGGTTTGTGCGGGGGCAAGTGAGCAGGCAGTCAGCCAGTGGGCTTCGGCGTTTGCAGAAGAAGGGCTGGGTGTGACGAAAACCATCGGAGATCTGGCAGGTCCCATGCTGTTTGCCCTGATGATGGGGATATCCAGAGCTGTTTATGGGCAGTACGGGGAAAGATGGGAGCTGAAAAAGGTTATGACGGCAAGCGGAATTCTTTGTATGGGATCTTATCTTTTAATTACCTGCTCTCCCTATCCGGTTCTTGGACTGATCGGGTGTGGATTGTGTGGTTTTTCCGTTGGGATCATGTGGCCCGGAACATTTAGTCTGGCTGCCGCTTCGATTCGGGGCGGGGGCACAGCCATGTTCGCATTCCTGGCCCTTGCCGGTGATCTGGGATGTTCTGGGGGACCTACGGTTGTTGGAATTGTTTCGGGTCTGTTTGACAGCAATTTGAAAATCGGCATATTTTCTGCAATTATCTTTCCTCTTATTCTGGTAATTGTTCTTTTCAGGTTTTTGACAGTGAAGAGAAATTAAATGGAGACAGTCAGCTGTCATGTTATCTCTGTTATAATTTATCCAAAAAAAGAAAAGAGGAAAATTAAATGGAGTATCAGCTGGTAGAGTTAGAAGAAAAAATGGCGGCAGGTCTGATAGCAAGAACGAATAATTACTCTCCGGATATGGGGAATGTAATCAGCGGATTGTGGGAGCGGTTTTTTGGAATGGGATTTTATTCTACCGTTGTACATAAAGCCAATGGAAAGACATTGGGGATCTATACGGATTATGAAGGAACGGAAACCGGAGATTACAGCGTGCTCGCTGCCTGTGAAGTAAAGAGCCAGAAGGGACAGCCGGACGGGATTACAATGAAAACCATACCGGCCGGAACCTATGCGAAATTTACTGCAGAAGGGGACGTTAAGGATTCAGTTTTGAACGTGTGGCAGCAGCTGTGGAACATGGATCTGCCCAGATCTTTTGTATGTGATTTTGAGGAGTATGAAACGATAGAAGAGGGTCATATCCGGGTGCATATTTATATTGGTTTAAAGAAATAAAAAAAATGGAGGAAGCAGTTCGTATAGGAACCGCTTCCTTCATCTTTTTAATATACAATTTCCTCATACCCGTCTGTAGAGGGAAACGTGATTGTTACTGCCTGTCCCGGATTTTTATAATCCAGGTTCACATTCATATCAAGTCCCATGGATTCTTCATCCTCGGTGATAATCATGGAGATCAGGATCTCTTCTTTGGAAAAGTATCCGTCCGGACTGATCACTGCCTTTCCGTTTACACCGGTGATTTTAAAGTCCGAATCCGTAAGGGAAGGCCATACCTTGTCGTAGAATCTGTTTAAATACTGCTCAAGGCCGTTTGTCTCACTGGAATAAAACAGTACACTGTTTCCCTCCTTATCCTGGGCAATCTGTACATTGTCCAGAAATGCTCCGAACTGTCCGGTAAGGCCGCCCAGAGTGAGATGCTTTGTCATATCTTCATATCCGATTTTCATTTTAAATTTTTCACTGTCTCCGGAATCGGAGTAATAACAGCCATTGGTATAAAAGGAGCTCTCAGTTTTTTCCATACCCAGAGTCTTTATGATGCTACTGGATAAAAACTCCATATTGGGCGTGTTGATATCGTGGTATTTCATCTGCATATTCATAATAACCGGAATCTGCAGCCAGTCGTAATACAAATCCATGGTTATATCTGCGTTCACATCCAGTCCTGGTAAAGAAGAACTTTTCTGGTCTGCATCCTGGTAAAGAAGGGCTCCCTTTTTCTTCATCTGAACAGCAGTTGAAGGGTTGGCTGCTCTTAAACGTACGATCCCATCGTCTGTCCATGCGCCGTTTTCGTTAACTGTATGACCATCGGGAGTCATCGTATCCGTAAGCAGGATTCCGTCTCCGTCAAAATAATAGCACTCTGCCATTCCGTCTTTGTCAGAATCGATCCACTTCCAGGCAGATGCCGCATAGGTGTGATCGTCTTCCTTCCACCGCCAGCCTTCCGAATCCTGTTTCCAGGTTCCTGCCATTGCGGTAGATGCAACAGAGATTGACAGAAGTGAGGCAGCAGCAAATACTTTAATCAGTTTTTTCATGCCTTTTACTCCTCCTGTTTTGCCATTGAAACGGTGGAAGTTTCATGGCCTGAATGTATTTTACCATAACTTTCCAGTAACAACAACGTTTTTCGGGGAAGTAAAAGGATATGAGTTATTTTAAGGAGGCTTTCAGCTGTTCCATAAGCTCAAGATCTGAAGCTTTCAGCTTCATGTTGGTAGTCAGTGTTTTCCCTTCCGGAGATGTGACATGGATTTCTATCATGGATCCTTCTTTTAAGGCACTCTCCGAAGCTGCTTTTAAGAATAAGGGAAATTTGGGGTGATTGCCTTTGAACACATTCCAGGCCTCTTTTAACTGCATAAGATTCATGAGATTCATATAATAAATCCTTTCTGATTCAAGATTGATAGGCATATCCTAGCACAAATTAAGCGGGGAGTCAAATCAGGATCAGAGCAGTCAGCACCCGGTAATAAAGGAGAACCAGAAAAAAGAAAATCAGGATTACAGGAAGCGTCCGTTTTAACAAATCCCCCATTCCTGTATGGAAATATTCGGTTACCAGAGCAAGACACACATGGGTGGGAGATACCTGCATGGCGCAATAGGAAGAGGACATTAAAAGCATCATCAGCGCAGCTCCTCCGTTTGGAATGGCTGCAAAGGCCAGAGGAAGACAAAGTACAATAATTGCCGTTGATCCGCCTATAATGGAACCGAAAAAGAAGATCAGTGCAAAGGCAAGGTAAGTCGGTATGGGCAGGGCGCTGAAAAGATCAGGAAGCTGTGAAATTACGTCGGTATAAGTGAGGACCTCTTTGAAAATCATGATTAAAAGCGTATTAACAATGATTTTAGGCTCCAGTGCAGAGAGAAAAAACGGCTTGATTTCAGATATGGAAAAGCGGTAAAAGAAGAAAGCCGCAGCGATTACCAGGGGAGTTGCTATGTATACTTCAAGATGAAATGCAATGATGAGAATGATGGCTGCAGCAATGGTCCACAGACTGTTTGAAAGCTGTCCGAAAGCTGCTTTTTTTGACATTCCCTCGTCATTTGTGATCTCTCTCGGGATTTTTCTAAGATAAAAAATATAACCCAGAAAAATCAGGATGCCCACAGCCGGGAGCATGGAGAGAAGAAAGTCCCCTGTCTCAACACCTGCCAGACCCAGAGCAATCAGGATTGACGAATATGTGGGAAGAAAACTCTCCGGAATATGGCGGTAATAGCTGGTGACAAAGGTTTTATCCTCTTTGCTTAAATAATCCCCGCAGGAGGAATCCACGATAGATCCGCAGATGTAGACAGCTCCTGCAGAAGGCAGCAGACCGATGAAAATGGGAGCCAGTATGGTGGTGATCCGCCTGTTGTGAAACAGGTGATTTAACGAGGATTCGGCTGTCATTAAGAGATTTCGTTTCTCCAGCATGCGCTGTAAGAACGTAATGGTGTAAAAGCTTAATAAAATAGTCCCGGTGCTCCTGGAAAATACAGCGCGCCAAAGAATGGAACAGATACGAAAAGCAGGTATCTGAAAGATAAAAAATGACAGCAGAATGCTGCAGGCGATAGCCTGCCATAAAGGTCTTTTCAGCCAGAGCAGCACTAAAATTACAAGAAAGACCAGTAAGAGTTTGATCAGTTCCAGTGATATCATTGTATTTCCTCCCTGTTGTGTGATAAAAATTTATTATTGCAATAAAATATTATCAGGGAGTTTAGCATCATTTTTTTTAAATGTCAATCTGTTTTTTTGGCTCCTGCTTGCTGATTTTACTTAAATACCTGTAAATGGTGGCATCGGAGCAATTAAGTTTTAAAGCGGCTTCACTGACTGCACCTTTGATCATAAAGACTCCTTTTTCATTCAGCTGTTTTACGATGGAGATCTTCTCATCCTGGGTGAGACGGTCTGCAGGAATTCTGTTTTCCGTGATGTAATCAGGCATGGCACTGGCGATCATATCACCGATATCATTTGTAAATGTTTCCGTATGCTCTACAGGAAGATCTATCATCTTACTGGAAGAAGATTCTTCTTTAGACAATCCGCCAAGCTTTAAGATAGACTGGCACAGCTCCTGGTAAATCTGTGTGTCTACATTGAGGCAGAGCATGCCTAAGAGCTCCTGTCCCTCTTTGATAAAAAGGGTTGAGGAAATCAAAGGCTTCTTGTCTTTGGTCAGCCCGCTGTAATTGAGCAGGTAAGGCTCCTTTTTCCAGATTCCCTCTCTTATGATTTTAAGAGCCAGATCCGTTAATGGAGCTCCGACGGTTCTGCCGCTGTTCTGCCCGTTGGCAATGGCTGTGATGCAGCGTTTCCCTTCTCTTAAATCAAGAAGTGCAATTTCATAATTGTCACTTAATACATTTCCCAGAAAATTAGTCAGCACTTCGTAGTGCTTCATGATATCGCTCATAGTGTATGGCCCCCTTTTGGTCTGATAAATTTTAGATTATTATATACCGAAAACGCCTGATATGTAAATCCTTGTCCTTGAATTATCTGTCAATCTTGAAGATTTGTGAAAAATGTATTGAAAGTGAGAAAATGACAACCGGCTTTTGTGAAAATAATAAAACATTATTATCCTGATAAAAAAATATTGACAAAGGCAAAATGATGGAATATACTTTGCCTAACAGTTCCCCAGCCGTCAGGAAGCGGAACAGGTGGTAGACAAAGGCGTTTGCATAATAGCAGGCGCCTTTTTTGTCGTTTTAATCGATGAAAACAGATGCAGGAGGAGAAAAAAATGAAGAAGATTATGAAAAATGCAGTTTGTTCGGTTATGGTTCTTACACTGGCGGTGTCTATGACCGCATGCCAAAAAACCCAGGGGTCCGGAGTGACGAAAGTGAAGGTGGGTACCGGTAATGCCATGCCGCCTTATTGCTCTCTCGATGATAAGGGGGAACCGGTAGGGTATGACGTGGCAGTATTAAAAGAAATTGATAAACGTCTTGACAAATATGAATTTGATATTCAGTCAATGGATTTTAATACACTTATTGTTTCCATTGACTCGGGTGCGTTGGATGTGCTGTCCCACCAGCTTGTAAAAAGCGATGCAAGAAAAGAAAAATATTTATTTCCGGAACAGTATTACTGCCTCTCCCCCATGTCCTTATGTGTGAAAAAGGACAGCGGGATTCAGTCTCTGGCTGATATGGCTGGAAAATCCATCAACCAGTCACCGACCAGCTACGAGTATTCCATGCTGATGGCTTATAACGAGAAAAATCCGGGAAAAGAACTGAAAATCAATGCAGTCAGTGACTTGTCAACAGCAGACGGTTTTAAGCAGGTTTCCAATGGACAGGTAGATGCAAGCCTTACCTATCAGTCCACTTATGACAGTGTGCAAAAGGAATTAAAGCTGGATAATCTGTCCCTTACCGATGTGGTTATGGTAGAGGATACCTACATCATGTGTGCAAAAGGAAAAGATGATTTAAATACTGCCATTGACGGAGCATTAAAGGATATGGTAAAGGACGGAACCTTATCAAAGATTGCAACCGAATATCTTGGTCAGGATGTATTTTCAAACTATGCGGATATGGTCAGCATAACAGCAAAATAAAAGGAACACAGGAATGGAGGGAAAAGAATTTGGAGAACACATTCAAACCGGCTACAATTCCGGGCTATATTCCCAATGTATTAAGGGCTTTTCCTGTTACCATGGAGATTCTCCTGATATCGCTTTTGATCAGCCTGGCACTGGGTGCGCTGGTAACTGCAGCAGGGATCGGAAAAAGAAAGTGGCCAAAAGCGATTGCGAACGGCTATATCGCATTTATGAGAGGAATTCCCACGCTGGTTTTAATCTTTTTAATTTATCTGGGACTTCCCCAGCTGGCCCAGAGCGTTGGAATTGATTTATCGGGAGTCAGCAAGACCGTATTTATTGTGGCATGTCTTTCCCTCAGCAGCTCCGCCAATATGGCGGAGATGATGAGAGCCTCTTATCTGGCAGTGGATAAGGGGCAGAGGGAGGCGGCCTACAGTGTGGGAATGAAGGAATTTACAGCGTTTCGCCGGATCATTTTCCCCCAGGCGTTTGGCATTGCAATCCCTGCTCTGGGTAATAACATCATCATGCTGTTTAAGGATACCTCACTGGCATTTGCAATCGGTGTCATTGATTTAATGGGAAAAGCAAGAGCCATCAGCTCTGCCAGCTATGGGGCAAACCGCCTGGAAGTTTATATTGCAACCGGAATTATCTTCTGGGCAGCCTGCATTCTCCTGGAGTATTGCAGCAAATTCACAGAGAAAATCTACACAAAGGGCCGGAAGAAGGCAACAAGTTAAAGAAAAGAGGAAAACAGGATGGATTTTAAATTTATCATAGAAGCGCTGCCAAAGATCATGCTTGCAGTTCCCATCACGCTTTTCATGTCTCTTGTATCAGCCGCTGCAGGCTGGCTGTCTGGTCTTTCCATCGCATTGATCAGAAAACACAGGGTTCCTGTTTTGTCCCAGTTCTCAGCTGTGTTTGTTTCCTTTATGAGGGGCGTGCCCATGGTGATTTTGTTATACATCTCTTACTATGCTCTGCCCATTCTTTTATACAGCTATGGTCTGAGCATTGGAATCACCATTGATATCAATGCAGTTCCGCCCATCGTATATGCCATCATTGCCCTGGCTCTTGACCAGGCGGCCTATTCCTCGGAAATATTCCGGTCCGCCTTATCTGCAGTAGATGAAGGGCAGATGGAAGCGGCATTCAGTGTGGGAATGACCAGAACCCAGGCACTTGTGCGGATTATCTTTCCCCAGGCACTTGCCATTGCCATTCCAAACCTGGGAGGCATCTTCGTCGGTCTGGTGAAGGGAACGTCACTTGCGTATTATGTAGGTGTTTATGAGATAACCGCAACGGCAAACTTACTGGCAATGCCGGCGCTTAATTTCATTGAAGCTTATATTATGACAACTCTGATTTATGAAGCAATCAGCTTTGTACTGAATAAATTATTCCGCATCTGTGAGGACCGGCTTAAAAAGTTCCGGGCAGGCGCATCTGCCTGAGCGCGGACACGAATATGAGGAAGGAGCAGATATTATGGCAAATATGGTGGAACTGAACAATATCCATAAGTCATTTGGAAAAAACCACATTTTAAAGGGCGTTAATCTGAAAATTGAAAAAGGGGAGGTAGTGGTAATTCTGGGGCCCAGCGGTTCCGGAAAGACAACGCTTCTTCGTACCGTGAATTTCCTGGACAGCGCAGATGACGGCAGTGTTACAGTCAATGGCTTTCAGTTAGACTGCAAAAAGCATTCCAAAACCCAGGTCATCGAACTGAGAAGAAAGACAGCCATGGTTTTTCAGAATTACAATTTATTTCAGAATAAAACCATTCTGGAAAATGTAATGGAAGGACTTGTGACGGTTAAGAAAATAGGAAAGGCAGATGCGGAAAAAATGAGCCGTGAAATACTGGCAAAGGTAGGACTGTCGGAACGGTGTGATTTTTATCCATCCCAGCTTTCCGGCGGCCAGCAGCAGAGAGCCGGCATTGCAAGGGCGCTGATTCTGGATCCTGACGTAATTCTGTTTGATGAACCAACCTCCGCTCTGGATCCCGAGCTGGTAGGAGAGGTTTTAAATACTATAAAAACGGTTGCCCAGACGGGTATTACCATGATTGTTGTAACCCATGAGATCTCATTTGCCAGAGAAGTGGCATCAAGAATCATATTTATGGAAGGCGGCAGCATTGTTGAGGAGGGAATACCCTCTGAGATTCTGGTGAATCCAAAAGAACCAAGAACACAGCAGTTTTTAAAGAGGATCACCGATCCTCAGGCTGCAGAAAAAGAATAAGAGACATTAAGTGGAGGAAGTCAAATGCGCTATGATTTTGAAACTCTGGTAAGAAGAGAAAATGCAGGTTCATTTAAATGGAATGATATGAAAATAAAAAATCCCGATGTGAAGGAAAATGTGGTGCCTCTTTCCGTGGCGGATATGGAGTGGAAAAATCCCCCGGAAATCATTGAAGGATTAAAAGCCTATTTAGACCAGTCCATATTGGGATATACCGGAGCAACGGATGCCTATTATGACAGCGTGATCAGCTGGATGGAAAAACGCCATGGATTTTCTCCAAAGAGGGAATGGATTGTGGAGACAGCAGGTGTTGTTCCAGGTCTCGGCCAGATGGTGGCTGCATTTACAGAGCCGGAAGATGCAGTTCTCATAATGACTCCGGTCTATTATCCATTCCGCATGTCAGTGGAAAACAATAAACGGACGCTGGTAACGACGGAGCTGATCAATACAGGGGATTCCTACGAGATAGACTTTGAAGATTTCGAGAAAAAAGCGGCGAGAGAAGACGTAAAGCTTCTTATATTATGCAGTCCTCATAACCCGGTTGGGCGGATATGGACAGAGGAGGAGCTTGGAACGATCGCGGATATCTGTTTGAGAAACGGAGTTTTTATTATTTCTGATGAGATTCATTTTGATCTGATTCTTCCGGGCTACCACCATGTTTCCATGGGAACATTAGAGGAAAAATATGTAAATAACTGTGTAATTTCAACCGCTCCCAGTAAAACCTTTAATCTGGCAGGCTTTCAGACCTCCAATCATTTCATCGCCAATGAGTCCATGAGGGAAAAGGTCACTGCTGCGAGAGGGTATCATTCGTTGAATTTAATGGGCTACAAGGCGTGTGAGATCGCTTATACCCAGTGCGAAGCCTGGCTTGAGGAACTGCTTTTGCATCTGGATGACAACAGGAAATTCGTTGAGAAATTTGTTGCAGACAATCTGCCGGAGGTAAAGGTTTATGATCTTCAGGGAACCTATCTGCAATGGCTGGATTTTAATGGACTGGGTATGGATTATCAGGAGCTTGAGAAGTTCATGCAGATGGAAGCCCAGCTGTTCTTAGATGAGGGATATATCTTCGGAGAAGGCGGAAGAGGATTTGAACGGTTTAATATTGCCTGTCCTCTATGGGTGCTTAAGGAGGCAATGGAACGGCTTTTGGAGGCGGTAAATCGATATAAGGAACGGAGGTAGTCATATGTCAGCTGTCAATACAATCTGGGTTCTGTTCGGGGCTGCGCTGGTATTTTTTATGCAGGCAGGATTTGCCATGGTAGAGGCGGGATTTACCAGAGCGAAAAACTCGGGAAATATTATCATGAAAAATATGATGGATTTCTGCATTGGAACCCCCATTTACTGGTTTGTTGGATTTGGTATTATGTTCGGGGGAGGGATTGATTTTTTTATACACGGCGATTACAGTGAGATACTTCCCTCCGGTGTTTCCCTCTGGTCCTTTGTCATATTCCAGACCGTATTTTGTGCCACGGCTGCCACAATTGTGTCGGGAGCCATGGCAGAGAGGACAAAATTTTCCGCATACTGTGTTTACAGCGCGGTCATATCCTGTGTGGTTTATCCCGTATCCGGTCACTGGATCTGGGGCGGGGGCTGGCTGTCATCTCTGGGATTTCATGATTTTGCAGGTTCTACGGCGGTCCATATGGTAGGCGGCGTGGCAGCATTTCTGGGAGCTTATATTCTGGGGCCGAGAATCGGAAAATATACAAAGGATGGGAAGCCAAAAGCCATACTTGGGCACAGCATTACACTTGGTGCCCTTGGAGTTTTCATTTTATGGTTCTGCTGGTTTGGGTTTAATGGTGCCTCCACTGTATCCATGGAAGGGGACAGCATAGAGGCAGCAGGAAGAATCTTCATGACGACCAATCTGGCGGCTGCAGTATCCACCTGCACCACCATGATATTTACCTGGATCCGTTATAAAAAGCCGGATGTTTCCATGACATTAAATGGAACTCTTGCAGGTCTTGTAGGAATAACAGCCGGGTGTGATGCCGTGACTCCGGGCGGTGCGGCTGTCATTGGCATCTGTACGGGACTGACAGTGGTACTGTCTATCGAATTCATAGATTCCAGGTTAAAGGTGGATGATCCGGTTGGTGCAATCGGAGTACATGGTGTGTGCGGAGCGCTGGGAACCATACTGGTGGGCTTGTTTGCAAAAGAGGGCGGTCTTTTATACGGCGGAGGCATAAACCTGTTGGGAATTCAGCTTCTTGGAGTCCTTTCCGTAGCAGCCTGGGTTGGAATTGTGATGTTTGCGGTATTTAAGATCATAGACCAGACCATGGGTCTGCGTGTTACTTCCAGAGAAGAAATTGAAGGTCTGGACAGTACGGAGCACGGACTTGCAAATGCCTATGCGGACTTTCTTCCTGTGGTGCCGATGGAAGATCTGGCTAACCGGGTGGAGAGTGTGTCCGGAATAAAGACAGTCAGACAGGATGTTCCTGTGGAAGAAGCCATTCCTGTTAAATCAGCTGATTTTTCTGGAACAGGTGCTTCAAAGTCAGTGCTGACCAAGGTTGAAATTCTGGCAAAGCAGTCAAAGTTTGAAGAACTGAAATCTGCCATGAATGAAATAGGAGTTACTGGCATGACGGTCACTCAGGTTCTTGGCTGCGGTATGCAGAAAGGTGCGGCAGAATATTACAGAGGAATTCCTGTGGATATGATGCTTCTTCCGAAAGTACAGGTGGAGATAGTGGTTGCTAAGGTTCCTGTTGAAGAAGTGGTTAAGACTGCAAGAAAAGTACTTTATACCGGTCATATCGGTGATGGAAAGATATTTATCTACGATGTCAGGGATGCGGTAAAGGTTCGTACCGGTGAAACCGGATATGATGCCATGCAGGGAGTGGATGATATATAAATTTTCTGATTTAAAATTGTTTTGGAGTCAGGCGGAAGCAAAGTTTTTCTTTCCGTCCGGCTCCTTTTTGATGCGCCGGTTTTGATGTTTTTTATGAAAACATGCTAATTTTGGAACTTAACATGTATAATTTTGACCCTTCGGTTGAGAATTCCATGGAAACATGGTATAAGCTTAAAAGATATAATTGCTAATATTTGTAACTTTTCTATTGGCATCAGCTTGTGCTGACCATGATATTTATTATATAATAAAGCCAAAGTAACATTCTCTAATAGTATACTTGCGCTGTTTTGCTTATTTTAAAGGAGAATATCTTTATGACTAAAAAAGAAATCATGAAAGAGATTATAGGAAACGTTTTGATTCCCATCGGATTTGTATCTGGTGAAAATATAGATAGCTGCTGGTTTATAAGGAAATTCAGGAACAGTAAGGGAGAAACAGCAAGGCAGGTTGTTGAGTTTTACAGCAGCGGATGGGAGAAAAAGCTGTATATGGTCATTAATTGCTTTTCTGGTAAATACAGCAGTTACCGGATAAGCGATTTTGTGCCGGGCAGCAGGGAGGACGGTCTGCCCTATTCTACAATAAGAGAATATCAGCTGGCAGTTGAAGCGTATGCGGAAATTCTGAAACAATATGGTCCGGACTTTTTTAAGAAAATCGCCCAGCCGCCGGCAGAAAATGATTATTTCAGGGAAGAGGATAATTGCAGGCTGTTTGAAAAACATGAGTCATTAGCCGAAAAATTTGTGGCAGAGCATAAACTGGATCTGTCGCAAATATCTACAGAAGACGCAGTGAAGATAATAAAGAAAATATTATTGGAAAAACAGGAAGAGCCTTTTGAGAAATGCCGGGATATGATACTGGAACTGTCGGCGTTTTATGGCTGTGTGCTGAAAAAGAGCCACAAATGCAAATGGGTCATGCATAATTGCAGAACACATTTTACATGCACGCTTGATTTTAACTCCAAATCAATCCCCTCATTATATGTACATAATGATATCCATATGGCATGGAAAAATGGTGGGGACAAGCTGGATTCCTTAATAATATGACCGTGTTGAACTGAATGGAGGTGGAACCCATTATGGCAGATGAAATTGTCACAATCAGTGAGATGGCAAAAATGCATCACCTCACCCGCCAGACGCTTATTTATTATGACCATATCGGACTTTTAAAACCCGTTTCCATTAATGAACATGGTTACCGTTACTACAGCGTTTATCAGATTCCTGTATTGCGGGAGATCTGCCTTTTAAAAAAGCTTGGGGTGAAACTGGAGGATATTAAGAAAAGCTTTGAAAACCGCAGTCCCGATACAGTGATTCGTCTTTTGGAACTGCAAAAAGATTCCGTGGATAAGCAAATTCAGGAACTGAATAAAACCAGGATGCATCTGGAGCAGAGAATCCGGTTTTATGAGAACCTTCATGAAGAACATCCCATACATACTCCGCTGATAACGGAAATCGGACCCAGGAAAATTCTTTTTGTTCCATTTCCCTGTGAGCCATGTAAAAATATTCTTCATCTTACGCTGATGAGGGCCTGGAATCAGCTTTTTGACTGGGGTACGGTACCTTCCAGCGGGTTTGGCACTCTGATCAGGCGCAGTCAGTTTGACTCGGAGGATCTATACAGGGGTGCCGGGATTTTCGTTGTGGTTCCGGATCAGGAGTATAACTTTCCGGGTATTGAGGAGATTCCGGGAGGTATATTTGCCTGCATGTATAAATATTCCTTTCCATATTATAAAAATGATTTTGTTACTCTGAAAGAATGGACGGAGTCCCAGGGGTATGATATCATTGGTGATGCTCTGGATTTATGCCTGTTGGATACCACATTTTATAATTCGGAACATGAGGTGGATTACTGCTGTCTGCAGATTCCCGTGAAGAAAAGATCCTCTTGACTGTATAGCCGCAATATAGTGCATAGTTAGCTTATCAGACTATCATAGATAAGGGGGATTTATTATGTCAGAAATGAAAGTAAATGATCTGCGTTCAGCCTTAGGGCTTTTGGCTTCAATACCGGGCCAGCTGATTGAAACGGACGAAGAAGTTCATCCTCATGCAGAACTGTCCGGTGTTTACCGTCACGTAGGTGCCGGCGGTACTGTTATGCGCCCCACAAAGGAAGGACCTGCCATGATATTCAATTATGTAACCGGTCATGAAGGCGCAAGAGTGGCAATCGGACTGCTGGCAAGCCGTAAAAGAGTAGGTTATTTGTTGGACGAAGCACCGGAACGGCTGGGCCATATGCTTAACGATGCAGTTAAGAATCCAGTAAAACCGGTCGTCATTGATCAGAAAGAGGCGAAATGCCAGGAAGTGGTTCATTATGCCTCCGATCCGGATTTTGATCTGCGAAAACTGGTTCCTGCGCCCACCAACACGGAAGAGGATGCAGGCCCTTATATCACAATGGGGATGTGCTATGCATCTGATCCGGAATCAAAGATTTCTGATGTTACCATACACCGTCTGTGCATTCAGGGCAGGGATGAGATCTCCATGTATTTTGTTCCAGGAGCCAGACATTTAAATGTATTTCGTGAAAAGGCAGAGGCAGCAGGAAAACCCCTTCCTATTTCCATCAGCATCGGTGTAGATCCAGCCATTGAGATCGCTTCCTGTTTTGAACCGCCTACAACACCCCTCGGATTTAATGAACTGGAGATCGCAGGAGCAATCCGCAAAAAAGCAGTTGAGCTGACTCCCTGCATTACCATAGATGAAAAATGCATTGCCAACGCGGAATATGTTATAGAAGGAGAGCTGCTTCCGGGTGTGCGGGTGAGAGAGGATCAGAATACCAATACAGGGAAAGCCATGCCTGAATTTCCCGGATATACAGGTCCTGCAAATCCCGAACTTCCCGTTATTAAAGTAAAAGCAGTCACCCACAGAATCAACCCCATCATGCAGACCTGTATCGGACCAAGCGAAGAGCATGTAAGCATGGCGGGAATTCCAACGGAAGCCAGCATTCTCCAGATGGTGGAAAAAGCCATGCCTGGAAAGCTGTTAAATGTGTACTGCGCTTCCAGCGGCGGCGGAAAATACATGGCAGTTCTTCAGTTTTGTAAAAAAATTCCAAGTGATGAGGGAAGACAGCGCCAGGCAGCATTACTTGCTTTCTCCGCATTCAGCGAATTGAAGCATGTTTTTCTCGTAGACGAAGATGTGGATCCGTTTGACATCAATGATGTAATATGGGCGATGAATACCCGCATGCAGGGGGATTCCGGTATTGTCTGCATTCCGGGAGTACGTTGTCATCCCCTGGATCCTTCCAATGATCCTTCTATTTCTTCTTCCATCCGGGATCACGGAATTGCATGCAAGACCATTTTTGACTGCACGGTTCCATTTGACCAGAAGAGCCGGTTTAAACGGGCGGAATTCATGGATGTAGATCCTTCCCGCTGGGTACCGGGTATACATTAAGGTCTTTTCATCTATTACCAGAGATGATATAATTAAAAAAGCAAAGATAAAAACACAGCTCATGGCATTTGTCATGGAGATCCGGTTGGTAGTCCGGACGGAAACGGTTTACTTCCGTTTCTAAGTAACCCTCCTCCTGGTCGTCCGTTCTTTGTCGAAACAATAAAAGGAGGAATTGTTATGGACAAGGTTTCGGTTGGATTTTCAGTATTTTTTGAGGAGCCCTTCTGGGTAGGCGTTCTGGAGCGGGAAGCGGATGGAAAGCTGTTTGTAAGCAAGGTCACATTCGGCGCAGAGCCTAAGGATTATGAGGTTAATGAATTCCTTCGCAAGAATTACTACAGGCTGAGGTTTAGTCCGGCTGTTGAGGCTGCTGCGAAAGTAAACAGTAAGAATCCCAAACGGATTCTGCGGGAGGTCCGCAGGCAGATTCAGAACACAGGAATCAGCACGAAATCCCAGCAGGCGCTGAAATTGCAGCAGGAAGAAGGAAAACTGGAGCGGAAACTTTTATCCCGGGAAGCAAGGGAAGAAGCAGAAAAGCAAAAGTTTGAGATGAAACAGCAAAAGAAAAAGGAGAAGCACAGGGGCAGATGATGCCCCTGTGCTTCTCCTTTTTCTTTTGTACGATATTGTATTAGAATGAAAGGAAAAACCTTAAAAAATAATGAATTAAGTCATATTCACTTTATGAAATAAACTGACGGCATTATTTTTTTTTGGTTTTTTGATTGTGAGAACATGAAAAACGTTTCTATCGTTAATAATTTAAATAATAAAACACAAATTAGTAAAGATAAAGTCAACCAAAATTCAGAGAAATTTCTCTTACTATCATCTCTTATTTGGTAAAAACATCTAAAAATAATTATAATTATTTAGTATTATAGTATATTGTATATAATAAATAAATGTGCAATAATAAATACACATTAAAACAAGTCAACCAATATTTAACACAAAAGTGGAGGTAGCGCATGGAGAGCAAAAAGAAAGGGTTAACGAAACTGTCTTTAGCAACGTGGATTTTAATTGCAACAATCGGTGGTATCGTATTTGGCTCAATTGTTGGACCGGCAGCCGGTAATTTGAAAGTTATTGGAGATATTTTTATCCGGCTGATTCAGATGTCTGTTGTACTTCTGGTTATGACGGCTGTTGCTTCGGCATTGGCAAATATTGATACAGGAAGTGCTGGTAAAATGGGGCTATATACGTTTATCAGTATTATTGTATTCACTTTAATCTCTGCCGGTATTGGACTCGCACTGGGGATGCTGTTCAAACCTGGCGAAGGGATATCGCTTACAGCCGGAGAGGTTCAGACAACGGAAATTGCAGCTACATCATTTAAAGACACGCTGCTGAATTTTGTTCCGACCAATATTATCGGTTCAATGGCAAACGGAGCCATGATCCCTTGTATATTATTTGCTGTCTTTTTGGGACTGGCTGCAGGAATGTATAAAAAACAGACAGGCAAATCCGGCATCGTTGACTGGCTTAACGAGATGAACGGAATTATCATGAATATTATTAAAATGGTCATGAAACTGGCGCCAATCGGTATATTCTGTCTGCTGGCGAATGTATCGGGTGCAATTGGTTTTAAAGTTGTAATACCTATGATGAAATTTCTGGGTTGTCTGGCACTTGGCGATATGATTCAATTTTTGCTTTATGGACCGGCCACGGCTGCTCTATGTGGAGTCAATGTGTTTAAAATGCCGAAAAAATTTGCCAATATGTCAATTATGGCTATGACTACAACTTCCTCCGCAATCTGTCTGCCGACGAAAATGGAAGATGAAGTAACAAAGTTTGGAGTCAGCCGGGAGGTGGCAGCATTCACAGGACCGATTACCATGTCTATGAACAGCTGCGGCGCGGTTCAGTGTTACGTACTGGCGATCTTATTCATGAGTCAGGCAACCGGCATCGTACTTACTCCCGGCCAATTGGGGATGGCCATTCTTCTTTCTGTATTAATGTGTATGGGAACAATTGTTGTGCCGGGCGGAATGGTCGTGACTTATACATTTCTGGCAGCATCGCTGGGACTTCCTATGGAAGCTATGGGCGTTTTGATTGGAATAGACTGGTTCTCAGGAATGTTCCGTACAGTGATGAACGTAGACGTGGATTGCATGGTTGCCATGGTGGTTTCTAAAAAACTCGGTGTATTGGATAAAGAAGTATATGATGAGGTTAAAACAGTTGAATATACTACAAATGTCTGATGATAAAGGGGAAGGAACAGGAAAACATGAATATTGATGAGATCGTATCACGGATCAGTGAAGATTTAGAGTATATAAAGCAATTTACTGCTACACCGGGAGAAGGCTGTACAAGACTGCCATTTACGCCGGAAGCAAGAAGTACGGTTGATTATCTGAAAAAAATAATGACAGAAGCAGGTCTTAAAGTACACGAGGATGAAGCTGGAAATGTTTTTGGTATATTAGAGGGGAAAGATCAGGAATTACCGTGTATTATGATGGGATCTCATTATGATTCTGTAGTAAATGGAGGAGATTATGACGGAATTGCAGGAGTCATTTCAGCCATTGAAGTTGCAAGACTGATGAAGGAAAATGATGTGAAACCATTACATACCTTTGTAGCGGTGGGCTTTTGCGATGAAGAAGGAATGCGCTTTGGAACGGGGTATTTTGGATCCAAGGCAATCCTGGGTCAGCTGGATGCAGAGTATTGCAGGCATTATACCGACAAAAACGGAGTCTCTGTTTACGACGCGATGATTGAGTATGGACTTGAACCGGAAAAAATCAAGGGTGCAAAATGGGATATCAGCAAAATCGGCAGTTTTATAGAGACACATATTGAACAGGGACCGGTGTTGGACAGCTGCGGTATTGAAATAGGGCTGGTGGAATGGATCGTAGGAATTCAACGGTATATGTTTACCGTTCATGGACGCTCAGATCATGCGGGAACAACTCCTATGGATATGCGCAAGGATGCTGTAGATGCGGCAACAAAAGTTATTTCTAAAATCCCGGATTGGGCGAGAGAGAAGGCGGATGGAACTGTTGCAACAGTGGGTTATATCAAGACGATTCCTGGCGGGATGAATATTGTTGCGCAGGATGTTGAATTTACCGTTGATATCCGTTCCAAAAACAATGATCATATCATTGATATTGTAAATAAGATCAATCAGACCTTACAGAAAGAAGCCGGAGCTTTCGACGGAAGCTATGAGAGCGATACAAAGCTGGTGATTACTCCGGTTAAATTATCGGATTTGATGCTTGATATTTCAGAAAAAAGCTGCATGGAACATGGATATTCTTACAAAAGAATGCTGAGCGGCGCGGGACATGACGCATTAGCCATAGGACAAATACTGCCGACAGTCATGCTGTTTGTTCCGAGCAAGGATGGAAGAAGCCATTGTCCGGTTGAATTCAGCAAGTACAGTGATATAGGGAAATCAATTCTTGTTGCATATGATTTGATTCAGAATCTGGATAACCAATAGTAAAAAACGGGACGGTATTACCGGTGATTTGATTATTGCAGGTATACCAGTCCTGTTTTTTTACAAAAATTAATGACTGTAATAAAAAGCGGTTGATTATACAATGATAATTTTAAAAGATAACCATTAAAAACTAAGCAAAATTAATGAAAGTATACGATATGCACAAATGAAATGCCGATAATTGGTTAAAATAACAATTGAAAATATAAAAATGTAGTGCGATAATATAAAAATAGGTTGACCGATTTTAATGTAATTTTAGAGAATTATCCAAAAACCTTATTGTTTTGGATAGGAGTTCTTTCGCAGATCTTGTATCGGTATTTCGATCAAAATCATGAACTGCATCCGACACAATATATTTTTCACTATGTTTCAGAAAATTGCATAAGGCAAGAAATTCCTCATAAGGAACGTCAGTATCATTGGTACTGTGTGCTAATAAAACAGCATGTGAAAGTGAGAAGTCCTGAGCGGACCGGAGAGAAAAATTCTGATAAAAATATTTTTCCCGATCATCAAAAAACTGTCCGATCCATTTACCTTTTTGTCTTGCATATACGTAAAGGCTGTAACAGGTATCCAGTTCTCCTACGGCAGTTATTTCCCTGGAGCGGTCCTGAATACATTTTTCTGAAACGGTGGGAAAACGGCAATAATAGGGACTGGGCTGATTGTACCAGTAATCCGTCAGAAAACCATAGCCATAGTAGGAGATGATTCCCAAAGGCGGCGTTACAAATGAATGGGAAGCAGCCAGAAGGCAAAGGTAAGCTCCGGCTGACCGGCCCCATAAAAAATAAGGGAGTGGTGCCAAAGAAATCGTAAGAGGCTGTTCCGTATAAAGCCGGATAGAAGCTTCCATGTCATTTAATATTTCCGGGATCTTAACAGCAGGTGCTAAGGGATAATCAAAAGCAGCAATTATATATCCGGCATTACACAATTCCTGAAGATGATACTGAGGCAGATCATCACGATGGCCGTAAAGAAGCCCGCCTCCATGAAAATACAAAATGACTGCTTTGGCAGTCAGGGAAGGATTGCTGTAAATACTGGCATATTTTGTATAAATGTCTGATTTTATATTGATTATTCTTTTGTTTATCATGGAATGCCTCCTTGCGATTTGAATTGTTAATTATTTAATTTGGTATTATAACAGAAAGATTTAATTTTGCAATAGTTAATTTTTATAGGGAAATGAAAGGAGCTTAATTATGGGATACATGAATAATAGTATTGGATACAGGGAAGAAGTGCTTTGCACAAGGTCAGTTATTAAGAAAAACAGATATGCAGTGATTGAGCCGGATGGATTAGTAAAGAATGTGATTCCGGGATTTGAAAATTGTGATATCACAATCCTGGGTTCACCGGAAATGGGAGCCTCTTTTGTGGATTATCTGGTTACAGCAAAAGAAGGAGGTAAGAATACAGCAGGTTTTGGCGGCGGCAAGCTGGAAATTTTCTTTTATGTGCTGGAGGGCAGCGTTACTGCGTGGAATGATGATCAGAACGTTCATTTGACGGAGGGAGGATATTTGTATTCGCCGGCTGGTAAAAAGCTGTATTTTGAAAATTCTGGTAAGGAAGATGCAAAAATATTTTTATATAAAAGACTTTATAGCCCGCTGGAGGGAAAAGAAGCGTATACAGTAGCAGGAAACATTAATGATGTTCCATGGGTGGAATATGAAGGGATGAAAGACGTGCTGGTAAAAGATTTTCTTCCTTCTGCAAAGGATCTTGCATTTGATATGAACATGCATGTTCTGAAATTCGAAATGGGAACCTCTCACGGCTATATCGAAACACATGTACAGGAACACGGAGCTTACATTTACTCTGGCAAAGGAATGTATATCTTAGACGGAGACTGGATTCCTGTAAAAAAAGGAGATTACATTTTTATGGATGCCTATTGTCCCCAGGCTGGATATGGAGTAGGCAGAAATGAGGATTTTGCTTATATCTATTCAAAAGACTGCAACAGGGATATAGAATTATAAATTAAATTAAAAACAGGAAAGAGGTAACAGGATGAGACTGTCACATGATGAGTTAAAAGAATTGATGAAAAATAAATTAAAAAAAGCTGGTTTAAGTGAAGAACATGCAGACATGACGGCAGATGTATTGGTTTGGTCTGATGAAAGAGGATATCATTCTCATGGTTCGGTGCGTATGGAATACTACAGTGAACGGATTGCAAAAGGAGGCATTACAACGGCTCCGAAATTTGATTATCAGGTGACAGGACCGTGTTCAGGAGTTTTGGACGCAGATAATGGAATCGGTTATGTTGGTGCCATTGTTGGTATGGAACGGGCGATTGAAATGGCCAAGGAAAATGGAATTGCGGTAGTTGGAGTTAAAAATATCTCTCACAGCGGTGCAATCGGATACTATGTAGAGATGGCAGCAAAAGCCGGACTGGTGGCTGTTTCTATGTGCCAGTCAGATCCGATGGCAGTTCCTTATGGGGGAACGGAACCATTTTACGGAACCAATCCGATTGCTTTTGGAGCGCCGACTGCGGATGACAGGAACGTGGTATTTGATATGGCTACCACGGTACAGGCCTGGGGGAAGATCCTGGATAAACGCTCCAGAAATGAGCAGATTCCAGATGACTGGGCTGTGGATGAAAAAGGAAGGCCTGTTACAGATCCGAATAAGGTAAATGCTCTGGTTCCGATTTCAGGAGCAAAAGGCTACGGCCTCATGATGATGGTGGATGTGCTTTCGGGAATCATGCTTGGACTTCCATTTGGAAAACATGTCAGCTCCATGTATCATGATCTGTCTGAGGGAAGAAATCTTGGTCACATACATATCGTTATGGATCCTTCCCGCTTCACAGATATGCAATCATTCAGAAAGAATATGTCGACTGTTCTTGATGAACTGGGAGCCATGCAGCCTGCGGAAGGAAATAGCAAGGTATATTATCCGGGCGAGAGAGCGTTATTAAGAAAAGAAAAACAGTACGCAGAAGGCGGAATAGAAATTGTCGATGATATCTACAACTACCTGATCAGTGAAGATGTACATTATGACAGATATGACCATAAAAACAGATTTGCTGACTAACAGGACAAAGGAGAGTATATGTTAAAAACGATTGTAAAAAAGGGAAGTTATCAGGATTCGGTGGTGCTGATGCTCTTGACGAATAAACTATCCTCCTTGGACGGGATTACAAAAGTATCAGTTATGATGGCGACGCCTGCCAATAAGGATATATATAAGCAGGGCGGTATGGATACAGATGAATTAATGAAGGCGTCCGCAAATGATATGGTAATTGTTGCTGATCTGGAAAACGAAAATCTGACAGACCAGATGATGGAAGAGGTAGAAAATTTCCTGAAAAATCAGGCAACTGCATCGGGCGGCGGGAAGAAAGAAGAAGGAGTGAAATCCTGGGAAGCTGCATTAAAAGCAGCTCCAAACGCGAACCTGGCAGTTATTTCCATTCCCGGTGCCTATGCTGCATTTGAAGCTGACCGGGCTCTGGATGAGAACCTGCATGTATTTATGTTCAGCGATAATGTATCAATTGAAGAGGAACTCCGGTTAAAGCAGAAGGCGCATAAGAAAGGGCTGCTGGTCATGGGACCGGATTGCGGAACCGGGATTATACAAGGTGTTCCCATTGCATTTACAAACAATGTAACGCCAGGTTCCATCGGCATTATCGGCGCATCAGGAACTGGAATTCAGGAGCTGACTACGATCATAGACCGCATGGGTGAAGGGGTAGCCAATGCAATCGGAACAGGCGGACGGGATCTTTCAGAAACTGTTGGAGGAATTACCATGATGGATTCCATTGATGCCATGGATCAGGATGACAGTACCAAAGTACTTATTGTTATATCCAAGCCTCCGGCAAAGGAAGTACGTGACCGGATTGTCTCAAAGCTGAGTAATTGTAGCAAGCCGGTTGTTACCGTGTTTCTGGGTGAAAAACCGGCTTACCATGAAGAAGGCTTCTATCATGCTTATACCTTGGACGAAGCAGCCAGAATTGCAGTCATGATTCTTAGAGGAGAGGAAATCAGTTATGGCAAGCCGCAGATGCCGGAAGGAAATTATTTTAAGAAAGAAGAGAAAAAAACAATAAAGGCTTACTATTCGGGTGGGACTCTTGCAGGAGAAGCAGCAATGCTGATCAAGGATGCTCTCCATCTTCAGATACCGCCGGAAAAGAAAAAAGGTTTTATGCTGCATACAGACGGTCACATTGTTGTGGATTTAGGAGATGATGAATATACACAGGGGAAACCCCACCCCATGATCGATCCGGCAAAGCGCGTGGAATGTATGAGAGATGCTATGGATGATCCGGATACGGGAGTTATTCTCCTGGATGTAGTGCTTGGCTATGGTTCTCATGAGGATATGGCAGGAGCTCTGCTGCCTGCAATCATTAATTTGAAGGAAAAGGCACAGACCGAGGACAGGAAAATTTTCTTTGTAGCAACCGTATGCGGTACTCGAAAGGATTATCAGGGATATGATAGTCAGATAAAAAAAATGACAGATTCTGGAGTGATTGTTTGCGAAAGCAATAAGATTGCAGTGGAAACTGCCATACATATCATCGGCAATCAGTTTGAGGAACCTGCAAAAGAAATCCGAAAAAAAGAATGCCTGCCTTGTGAAGCGGCTGTATCCAGTGCGCTGGTTGCCAGACTGATTTCAGAAAAACCAAAGCTGATTAACATTGGGTTGAAAAGTTTTGCTAAGGTAGCAGATGATTTTGGCTGTGAAACAGTACAGTTTAACTGGCTGCCGCCTGCAGACGGAAATATTGAACTTCTTCATGTTTTGCAGTTCCTTCGGAATTATGAGAATTACTTTATAGAGCAGGCAAACCGGTCGGTGATTGACAAGGTGGTCGCTGCACAGCCGGTTCTGGTTGATATACAGCCCGCCGCACAGCTTATTAAGGAATTAAACAGCGGGAAAGTGCTGCTGCATGCCGGTCCGCCGATTAAATATGAGAATATGCCGGATCCGGTAAAGGGTTCCTGCGTTGGGGCCGTATTATTTGAAAAATGGGCTGAAGATGAAGCTGGTGCCAGAAACCTCCTTGAAAACGGAGAAATTAACTTTATTCCATGCCATCATGTACAAGCGGTAGGTCCCATGGGAGGTATTACTTCTGCTCATATGCCCCTGTTTGTTGTGGAAAACAAAACCGACGGCAACTGTGCTTACTGCACCATGAATGAAGGTATCGGAAAGGTACTTCGTTTCGGCGCATATTCCGAAGAGGTGGTTAACAGACTGGACTGGATGCGGGATGTACTGGGACCGGTATTAGGACAGGCAGTCCGTACCATGGAAAACGGATTGAATTTAAATCCGATGATAGCAAAGGCAGTAGCAATGGGGGATGAATTCCATCAGAGAAATATAGCGGCATCCCTGGTGTTCTTAAAAGAGATGAGCCCGATTATAACCAGGCTGGAAATTCCGGAAAAAGACAGATCTGATGTTATCCAATTTCTTGCAGATACAGATCAGTTCTTTTTAAATATTATGATGGCAGCAGGAAAAGCTGTTATGGATGGTGCCAGAATGATTCAGGAAGGAACGGTTGTTACAGCCATGTGCCGGAACGGCGAAAACTTTGGAATCCGCATCAGCGGTATGGGGGATGAATGGTTCACAGCTCCGGTTAATACTCCACAGGGTCTTTACTTTACAGGATATGACGGAGAGGATGCAAGTCCTGATATTGGAGACAGCGCGATTACAGAGACCTTTGGAGTAGGGGGAATGGCAATGATTGCCGCACCGGCAGTTACCCGTTTTGTTGGAGCAGGCGGTTATGAAGATGCTCTGCGCACCAGTAATGAAATGACAGAGATTACCATTGACCACAATCCTAACTTTATTGTACCGACCTGGAATTTCCAGGGAATCTGTCTGGGGATCGATGCCAGACTGGTTGTGGAAAAGAGAATTACACCGGTAATTAATACCGGAATTGCCCATAAGATTGCCGGATATGGACAGATCGGGGCTGGTACGGTCCATCCGCCGGTTGAATGCTTTGAAAAGGCAGTAAAAGCTTATGCAGAAAAATTAGGATTTCAGGGTTAATCTGTTATTTTAAAGGGGAAGGGATACAGGTGAAGGAATGGAAAACAAAAAAGTAGTGATAGCCCTTGGCGGGAATGCTTTGGGAAATAATTATACGGAACAGCAGACAGCAGCTGCCAATACCGCAAAAGTAATTGTGGATTTAGTAGAAAAAGGCTTTGATTTAGTTATCACACATGGAAACGGACCTCAGGTAGGTATGATTCAGAAAGCAATGAATGTCGCTGAGAATCAGACCGCACCCCTTCCCACTTGCGTAGCTATGAGCCAGGGATATATTGGATTTGATCTTCAGAATGCGATAAAATATGAACTTTATAATAGGAAGATAGACAAAAAAGTATCGACGATCATATCCCAGGTTGAAGTGGATCCGAAAGATGAAGCCTTTCGGCATCCAACCAAGCCGATTGGCAGTTTCATGACAAAAGAAGAAGCTGATAAGAAAAAAGAACAGGGGATTATCTGCATAGAGGATGCCGGACGCGGCTACCGGGAGGTAGTAGCGTCCCCCATGCCAAAAGTGATACGTGAATTGGAAACGATCAAAACGCTTATGAATGCCGGTCATGTAGTCATAACCTGCGGAGGCGGAGGGATACCGGTTATCAATCAGGCAGGTAAGCTGACTGGCGTCAATGCGGTGATTGATAAAGATAATGTCAGTTGTCTGCTGGCCCAACAGATTAATGCTTATTTTCTGGTTATTCTCACAGCAGTAGAAAAAGTAGCGGTCAATTTTGGAAAGGCTGACCAGATCGATTTATCAGATATCAGCACAGAACAGGCAAATGAGTATATCAGCCAGAATCAGTTCGCTGCCGGGTCCATGCTGCCAAAGATTGAAGCGGCGGTCCGTTTTGCAGAATCAGGAGAGAACAGGCAGGCATTGATTACGCTGCTTGAAAAAGCACAGCTTGGATTAGAAGGAAAGACAGGAACCCTTATTCACAGATGACCGTAATTCCATATGCAGCACCAGATGATCAGGAGGAGAGATATGTATAAGATACTGCACGGGGAGAAATTGGCAGATCAGATTTACCTTATGGATATTGAGGCACCTCAGGTAACTCGTAATTGCCTGCCGGGCCAGTTTGTCATTGTAAAGACAGATGAAAAAGGGGAACGCATCCCATTGACAATATGCGATTATGACAGAGAAAGAGGAACTGTTACCATTGTTTTTCAGGTCGTGGGGGCATCTTCCTATAAACTTTCTAAATTAAAAGCCGGAGATATGATCAATGATTTTTCAGGCCCCCTTGGGACCCCCTGTGAATTTCTAAATGAGGATTTAGAACAGCTTAAAAAGAAAAATTATCTGTTTGTTGCCGGCGGAGTCGGAGCAGCGCCGGTATATCCTCAGGTTAAATGGTTTCATGAACATGGATTGGAAACAGATGTGATTATTGGCTCTAAAACAAAAGATATGCTTATTATGGAAGAGAAACTGAAAGCTGCAGCCGGAACGCTTTATGTAACGACAGATGACGGAACTTACGGGCGTTGTGGCATGGTAACGGAAGTAATAAAAGATCTGATCGAACGGGAAGGTAAAAAATATGATCATTGTGTCGCAATTGGTCCCATGATCATGATGAAATTTGTCTGTCTTCTTACAAAAGAATATGGTCTTCCTACAACCGTGAGTATGAATCCCATTATGGTTGACGGTACAGGAATGTGCGGAGGCTGCAGGCTCAATGTTGGAAACGATGTGAAATTTGCCTGTGTTGACGGACCGGAATTTGATGGACATAAAATTGATTTTGATCTGGCTATGAAACGGAATCAGATGTTTCAATCTTTCGAACAGGAGGCACACCAGCATGCAAGGCATGAAGGGTGCAGATGCTGCGGGGGTGAAAAATAATGAATGATTTAACGCGAATTCCGGTACGGGAGCAGGAACCAGAAATAAGGGCAGGTAATTTTGAAGAAGTGTGCCTGGGCTATGAGGAAGAGGAAGCCGTGAAAGAGGCTTACAGATGTCTCAACTGCAAAAAGCCGCTTTGCATAAGCGGCTGTCCGGTAGCAATTGATATTCCGGCTTTTATAATGGAAATCCAGCAGCGTAATTTTCCCAAAGCATACCAGGTCATCAGCAGGCATTCCGCGCTTCCGGCAGTATGCGGACGGGTGTGTCCCCAGGAGACTCAGTGCGAAGGGAAATGTGTCCGGGGAATCAAGGGGGAGCCAGTGGCAATTGGCAAGCTGGAACGCTTTGCAGCAGATTATGCATTGGAGCATGGCATATCACCGGAAAAGCCGGAGAAAACCAATGGCCATAAGGTGGCTGTGATTGGCTCCGGTCCTGCAGGAATCACCTGTGCGGGAGATCTGGCAAGGCTGGGGTATGAAGTAACAGTATTTGAAGCACTCCATAAGTTCGGAGGAGTGCTTGTGTATGGAATTCCTGAATTTCGTCTGCCGAAAGAAAAAGTAGTGGAAAAGGAAATTCAAAAAGTACAGGAACTTGGAGTGAAATTTGAAAAAAATGTCATTATCGGAAGATCAGTGACCATTGACCAGCTATTAGAGGAAGACGGATTTGAAGCGGTCTTTATCGGATCAGGAGCGGGGCTTCCGAGATTGATGGGGATTCCGGGTGAGAATGCAAACGGAGTGTTTTCAGCCAATGAGTATCTGACCAGGAGCAATTTGATGCGTGCATTTGATTCTTCCTATGATACACCTATTGCTGCCGGAAAAAGAGTGGCGGTAGTCGGGGGAGGAAATGTTGCGATGGATGCTGCAAGGACAGCTCTGCGGCTTGGCGCGAAAGTTCACATCATCTACCGCAGAGGTGAAGAAGAATTGCCGGCCCGGGCAGAGGAGGTCCATCATGCCAGGGAGGAAGGCATACAGTTCCATTTATTAAGAAACCCGAAGGAAATACTGGTCGATGAAAAAGGATATGTATGCGGGATCCGAGTTATAAAAATGGAGCTTGGAGAACCGGATGAATCGGGCAGAAGAAGACCGGAAGAAGTAGCGGGCTCAGAATACGTCATTGATGCAGATACGGTAATCATGGCTCTGGGAACATCTCCGAATCCCCTGATCTCCTCCACTACAAAGGACCTTAATGTGAATAAATATGGCTGCATCATAGCGAAGGAAGAAAACGGGCAGACCTCGAGAGAGAATGTATTTGCGGGCGGAGATGCAGTTACAGGAGCGGCAACAGTTATTCTGGCAATGGGTGCCGGAAAAAACGCAGCGATTGGCATTCATGAATATTTGACAAAGCAGGAGGAAAAAAATGAATATACCGACTAATTTGTTTATGTGGATCATTGCTGCTTTGCCAATTGCCACATTACTGATACTTATGATTAAGTTTCAGTGGGGTGCTACAGAGGCAGCACCTGTAGGGCTGGTCATTGCAGTGATAAGTGGTATTATCTTTTATAAAGCTGATTTTCAGCTTCTTGCAGCAGAAAGTACCAAGGGAGTCTGGAGTTCCATTGTTGTACTGACGATTGTGTGGCCCGCAATTTTGCTGTTTGAAGTAGTTGATGAGGTAAAAGGCTTTGCAGTTATAAGGAAAGGAATGCAGAAACTGATACCAAATGAATTGCTTCAGCTGCTTGCCATGAGCTGGATATTTGTCAGTTTCCTGCAGGGGATTACCGGTTTTGGAGTTCCTGTTGCGGTTGGAGCACCCCTGTTAGTAGGAATGGGAGTCTCTCCGCTATGGGCGGTTATTATCCCTCTGATTGGACATGCATGGGGGAATACATTTGGGACGCTTTCTGTAGCATGGCAGGCGTTAGCGATGTCAGCGGGCATGGAAGCCGGGACAGAAATGTACTTAAAGACTGCACTGTGGGCTGCTTCGTTCATCTGGATCTGGAATATTATTACAGGAGTCTCGATCTGCTGGTTTTACGGCCGGCTAAAAGCCGTAAAAAAAGGCCTGCCGGCAGTTCTTATCATGTCGCTGATCCATGGCGGCGGCCAGTTGGTGCTGACTCAGGTTAATACCATGCTTGCATGCTTTATTCCGGCTTGTATTGCATTCGTTGTTATTTTTATCCTTGGGAGAACAAGGCTGTATAAAGATCCCTGGAAAATAGAGGACAGCAGGATCATGAATCAGGACTATTCATCTGATGTGAAAGAGGATATTCCTCTGAATATGAAAATGAAAGATGCGTTCGTTCCTTACATAATATTGACCGGAATCACACTCTTTGTATTGTTGATTCCAGCGGTAAAAGGTTATTTGGGGAAAATTTCTTTTGGTCTTTCTTTTTCAGAAACAACAACTGGTTATGGATTTGCAAATGGTGCGGTATCCAGTTATTCCCCCATATCGCCGCTGATCCATTCAGGAACGTTTTTGTTCCTCGCCTCGGTGGCAGGACTAATGTTTTATAAAAGCCATGGCTGGATCAGGGAGAATGGTATAAAAAAAGTTTTTATGCGTTCTCTGCAAAAGACCATTCCGTCAGGTATTGCAGTAATCGGTTTTATAATTATGTCAAAAATAATGAGCGGAACTGGTCAGACAATGGTGCTTGCTTATGGAATTTCTGTAGTATTAGGCAAAGGATATGCGATTTTGGCACCGGTAGTAGGAATGCTTGGCTCATTTATGACAAGCAGCAATATGGCTTCCAATATTTTGTTTGGGGAATTTCAACTTACCACTGCAAAACTGCTGGGATTAAATACAGCGGCAATTCTGGGAGCCCAGACAGCAGGGGGAGCGATCGGCAATACAATCTGTCCGGGTAATATCATACTTGGAACGACAACGGCAAATATTCTGGGAAAAGAAGGACTGGTATTGAAGAAAATCATGCCGATTACTTTATCCGCAGCGGCTATTGTAGGTG
The DNA here is from genome assembly GCF_049890855.1 of Lacrimispora sp. 38-1. Taxonomy (NCBI): domain Bacteria; kingdom Bacillati; phylum Bacillota; class Clostridia; order Lachnospirales; family Lachnospiraceae; genus Lacrimispora; species Lacrimispora sp. 38-1. Next base: position 37,989 of record NZ_JBANEW010000059.1, read on the forward strand.
TGATTCTATTTATTACACAGGTTCTGTTATAAAGTGATAAAGGGGAAAGGAAACGTGTATATATGGAAGAATCGAAAACTCCATTTTTAAAAACAAAAGAAGGCGGATTAACAATTGCATTTTCAGTAATTATTGCAGCATTTTTTGTTGAAGTTTATGGACTGACAATGGATCAGGAGTTCGTATATATTGCAGGATTTTTAATTATATTAGCAGCTATTATCTATTCTCCGGTGGATGTATTTATTATAAAAAAGAAGTAATGGGAGGCTGTTTAATTAGCAGTTGACTTTATACCGGAAAATAACGATAATACTCTTAGAATATTACTTGCATTATAGTTTGGAATCAGGAAACAGGAAGCCAGACTATAATGCAATGTAAAATAATAGGAGAAGATGAATGATAGATGAAACAGAGTTTAATAAAAGGAATAATCTGATGACCTTGAGAAGATATCTTCAGCTTACGCAGCGGGAATTCATTCAGCAATATTTTGTTGACACAGACGGAAAGAATGAAATTAGCCTGTCTACACTATCGAATCTGGAGACTAAGGGAGGGGCACGTCTTGATGATGTATTGGAACGGATTTCAGGACAGTTAAATTTTGATGTCAGTGCATTTCAGATGAGTACCGACAAGTTTATGAATAATCTGGTAATTCTTGTTCCCAGAGATATTAATAATAAAAACAGCCAGGAAGATACGATTACAAACAAAAATACCAACGTCAATGTATTGCTTAATCGTCTGACTAACTATTTTGCAGATGAAGTATTTTCAGGAAGATTAAATCCGGGAGATAAAATTGAATCGGACCGTAATCTTGCCGAGTTATTTGAAGTTGGGAGATCTGCTATTCGTGAGGCATTGAAGGTGCTTGACGTTTTGGGTTTAATTGAAATCCGGCCGGGCCAGGGGTCTTTTCTTTGCAACGATGGTTCTAATTTTTTTATGATTCCGCTGTCCTGGTCCTTGTTTTTGAATACTGACCAGATAGAAAGTATGTTAGATGTACGTTATGCGTTAGAAGTAATGGCTGCAAGAATGGCAGCATCTCATGTTCAGAATAAAAATCTGGATGAGTTAAATGATATATTTTTTAAGATGTATGCGGCGTACCATGATCAGGATTATAATATGTTCCTCGAGCTGGATATGGAATTTCATTTAGCAATCTCAAAGTGCTCGGAAAATGATGTAATACACCAGTTAATCCGGACTATAATTAATTTTATGAAAAATGTAAGTTCAAGCGGTATGGCAAATATGGAACAATTACAAAATATATATGATGAACATCAAAAGATATACGGATTCATCATCGCACATGATGTGGAAGGTGCTGAAAATGCGATGAGGGAGCATCTTCAGGCATCCAGAAAACGATATAATTTTCAGTAATAAAACAGGACAGCTACCTATAATATACAGTCAATTGCAGAAACAGGAGAAATGGTTTAAACATATGCTCATAAGAATAAGAATAATACAAATGTCTGAATATATTAAGAAAGTACTGGAGAAAGAAAAAACGGGATATATTCATTCTGTCTACAGGAAAACTATAAATATGAGCTTTGGGAATCAATTAATCGCCTTACAGCTGAAAGGTTCTGCCCTGTCGCCTTTGAGTATTATAATTGACGCAGATGAATCTGATTTTTTTGCTGTCAAATTGCAGGCAGGAGAAAAGGCAGAGAGAACAGCCCAGGGAATTGTTATTTCGAATATTAATTTCTACCAGGAAAATACGGATATAGTGGATTTAAAACCAAATCGTATGAGAATGGAACAGGGTCTGCTTCTGTATTATGGAATCATTGAACTGCTGAAAGAGAAAAAGGTACTGGATTTATTTTTTTATAAGGGAAAGGCTGTTTGCAAAACAACCATTGCGCTTTATGCAGAACGTATTATTCAAGCTTTTACGGAAAATTTTAATCATGGAAAATATGAGGAAGCTGCTGGCGAAATAATACGTCTTATAGGATTAGGCAAAGGGCTGACACCATCGGGAGATGATTTTTTATGCGGGGTATTGGCTGGATTAACGTGTTTTTCCGGAATGCCGGAAGCAGACGGAATGTTATATTATCTGAGAAAATATATAGCAGATGCAGTAAAAGAGACGAACGATATCAGCGGAGCATTTTTGAAATGTGCTGTTGATGGATATTACAGTGAGGCGATAATAAAGTTACCAGAGCAGACTGATGAAAAGAAAATTGCAGATTTATTTTCAGATATCGGTCATAGTTCTGGAGCAGATACTTTATGTGGGATCTATTTTATAGTTGAAACCCTGAAGTTTATAATGTATGGAAAAGATAGTGATTAACTGAAACGGCGAAAAATGGAGAGCACAGGGGCAGAGAATGCCCCTTTTTTGTTTCAGCGGGTCTTTTGCAGGAAGAGATTACTTATTGCATGGGGATAGAAGGAAGGGTATAATCGATTCTATATTAACAAAAGCAGGTGAAAGAATGTACATAGCAGATTTACATATTCATTCCCGGTATTCCATGGCGACCAGTAAGGACTGCACACCGGAGCAGCTGGACCTCTGGGCGAGACGAAAGGGAATCGGGATTCTCGGTACCGGTGATTTTACCCATCCGGCATGGAGGGAAGAATTAAAAGAAAAACTGATTCCAGCGGAGGATGGGCTTTATATGTTAAAGGCGGAGTACCGCCTGGAGGGAGAAAGCACCTCCGATTCCCTGATTCCCCGTTTTGTTATTTCAGGAGAAATCAGTTCTATTTATAAAAAGAACGGAAAGACAAGAAAGGTACACAGCCTCCTTCTCCTGCCCGGACTGGAAGCGGCAGAGAAGCTTTCCATGAAGCTTGAGGCGGTGGGCAATATCCGTTCTGACGGAAGACCCATCTTAGGACTTGACTGCCGCAGCCTTCTGGAAATGATGCTGGAGACGGACCCGCGGGCAGTTTATATACCCGCTCACATCTGGACGCCCCATTTTTCCCTGTTTGGTGCCTGTTCCGGTTTTGATACCATAGAAGAGTGTTTCGAGGATCTGACTCCGCATATTCATACATTGGAAACCGGACTTTCTTCTGATCCTTCCATGATCTGGGGAATATCCGCGCTGGACCGTTTCCAGCTGATATCCAACTCCGATGCCCATTCTCCCGCAAAGCTGGGAAGGGAAGCCAGTCTATTAGATATGGAGCTGTCCTTTGAAGGACTTTCTCATGCTTTAACCACTGGCAGAGGATTAATGGGAACCATTGAATTTTTCCCGGAGGAAGGGAAATACCACCATGACGGTCATAGAAAATGCGGGATTTGTTTTTCCCCTTCTGAGGCAGAGCAGCATTCCGGTATATGCCCGGTCTGCGGCGGGAAGCTGACCATGGGAGTATCCCACCGGATTGGGCAGCTTTCTGACCGGGGAGAGGGGTTTGTGCTTCCACAGGGCAAACCTTTTGAAAGTCTGGTACCGCTGCCGGAGGTGATTGCTGCCTGTCTTGGGTATTCTGCCGCAAGCAAAAAGGTTCAGAATCAGTATTTTGAATTGCTGCGGGGGCTGGGAGCTGAGTTTGACATCTTAAGAAACATTCCTCTTGAAGATATCAGACGGATATCGGATCCGCTGATTGCAGAAGGAATCAGCCGGCTCCGGGAAGGAAAAGTAAAACGGATACCGGGATATGATGGAGAATACGGAATAATAAAGCTGTTTGATTCTGATGAGTTTTCTGCGGGTAAAAAATGAGGAAAGGATTACAACAGATGACAGAAGAGAAAACGAGAGCAATTCTTAAGAAGCTGGATGAAGTATACGGAGTGACAAAAGAAGGGTTCTATCATGATCAGCCCTGGCAGCTGCTGGCAGCCATTATGCTCAGCGCACAGAGTACAGATAAACAGGTGGAAGAGGCTTTGCCTGACTTTTGCAGACGGTTTCAGACTGCTGATCAGCTTGCCGATGCTCCTCTGGAGGAAATTGAGGATACTATCCGTTCCATTGGTCTTTATAAGAATAAAGCGAGAAATTTAAAAAAATGCTGTACTCAGATCGTGAATGAATATGGCGGTGAGGTTCCGGCCAGAATAGAGGAGCTGTTAAAGCTGGCGGGAGTGGGAAGAAAGACAGCCACCCTGTTTCTTGCCGATGCGTATGAAATTCCGGGAGTTACCGTGGATACCCATGTATTCCGGATATCCAGACGGCTGGGATGGGCAGAAGGAAACAATCCGGTGAAAGTGGAACTGGAGCTTCAGAAGGTTCTGCCTGAGGAACATTGGAACCGGATTAACTTTCAGCTGATTTATCACGGGAGAGAGGTCTGCACAGCCAGGATGGCCAGGTGCGGGGAATGTGTGCTGGGGGAATGGTGTGAGAGAAAGCTGTAGGGATTTAAGAAAGTAACCGACAAAGTATAAAAGGAGACGGAATAATGAAATTAATGTTTAAACAACGCTTTTTTTCCTGGTTTGACAGTTATGATATCTATGACGAGGCAGGCAATCCTGTTTTTACAGTCAGCGGAAAACCTGCGTGGGGACATAAATTGGAAATCTATGACAGAAACGGCAGTCATCTGGCGACTTTAAAAGAGCAGATATTCACGTTTCTTCCCCGGTTTTATATTATTATAAACGGTGAAACGGTTGGCACAATAACAAAAGAATTTACTTTTTTCAGACCCTCATTTAACATCGACTGTAATGGCTGGGAGGTAAAAGGAGATTTTTTTGAATGGGATTATTCCATATACTCCAGAGAGGGAAACGTTGTGGCACAGATAGAAAAACAGCTCTTCCGCTTAACGGATACTTATATTATTGATGTGGGAGAAGAACGGGATGCTCTTTTGGCATTGATGGTGGTTCTTGCCATTGATGCTGTTAAATGCAGTCAGGATAATCATTAGAAAAATAATTAAAAAAAGGATTGACTACTACGCAGCGTCATACTCTATGATTATATTTGTCAGGAGGAATTTGATATGAATACCAGGGAGGCAGCCGGAATTACCGGCATCAGTGTGCGTACTTTGCATCACTATGACAAGATTGGTTTGCTGTGTCCAGACCGTGATCCGGATAACGGTTACAGGAACTATTCCAATGAAGATTTAGATCTGCTGCAGCAGATTTTATTTTTCAAGGAATGCGGATTTTCTCTTAATGAAATCAAGGGATTTCTTACCAATCCAAAGTTCGACCGGGAAAAAGCATTTGTTCTGCAAAGGGACTGTCTGCTGCAGGAACAGAAGCGTATCAATGCCATGCTGAAGACTCTTGATAAGACAATTAAATCATGGAAGGGAGATAAAACAATGACGCAGTCGGAAAAATTTTATGGCTTTGGGAAAATACACAACCCTTATGAAGAAGAAGCCAGACGTCTTTGGGGAAATGAAGCTGTGGACCAAAGCAATGAAAAGCTGGGATCCATGACCGAAGAGGAACAGAGCCAGGTATTTGAAAATATGGATCAGATGTTTCGTGAGCTGGCAAAGCTTTGCAGGAAATCACCTGAATCAGAAGTGGTACAAAATGCAATAAATAACATGTACCGTTTTTTCAATGAGAACTTTGGTGTTACCTATTCCCTGGAAGCATTTGCAGGCCTGGGTCAGCTTTATATATCAGACTCACGCTTTACTCAGAATATAGATCAGTATGCAGAGGGACTATCAGCATTTTTATGTAAAGCTATGGGATATTATGCAGACAGCCAGAAGAACAGCTAAAACAATAAAAATACAGCACTGCTCCACCCTTAATTATGGGGTGGGGCAGCCATTTTTTAAAGACAACCACTGGAGAAATAGATATTGCACAAAATAAACATAAGTTGAATCAACCTGCATATATAAGTATCAGATATTCCAATAAAAGAAAAGGTAAATAAATTTATGGAAGAGATATTCAATCCAGAAGCTTTACCCAGTTTTTTTCGTGATGTGGAGATTATTGGCCCTGCAGATCTTGAATTGCCAAAGTACTGTTTGGCTCACTCCAGATTAAATGCTGGTTCTTCCTCAAAAACAATTGAAATTACTACCAAGGGCAGCCCTGTTCTATTTATGACTAAAAGCGTTCGAGAAATCTATGAAAACAACGATTTTGCCACTATCAAAAATTTAGAGAAAAATGCCAATGATGATCTTAGAAGTGTATATACCAATATCTCAAGTAATGGTGACAAAGCCTGGACAAAAGTAAGAAAAAACGACAGGGAATTTTACATGAGCTGGTCAAATAATGGAAGTATATGGGCGTATACTGAAAACATGACTGCCCTTAACGATACAACTCTAAATGCTCAAGTTCAGATAGGAACCTATTCCAAATCAAATTCAATTCTAGGCATCCATACATACAATCTATCAATTCCTGTTATGATTGCTGAATCGGCAATTGCCTATATTGTGGCAAGAGCGGTTTCTGGTATTATAGCTGAAGGTCTTGGTTTCACAATTGCAACGTTTTCATTGCTTCTGGCTCAAGCTGCATCAAGAGTCGGCTTAACTGGATTCAGCTTTTTTATTCCCAGTGCTGTAGTGTCTGCAATATCTTCAGTTTTAGTATTTGCCATTGTATTTATAGGACTGCAATATTTATGGAATTGGCTAAATCGAAAATATACGATCCGGTTACAGATTTTTAATTGGGATGACAAAAATTCATGGAAGGTTAATGGACAATATCTTTCAAATGCCAAGATTTGTGGTGATAATCAGGAACTGAATTTTGAATTGCCAAAGATGTTAAAACCTGGTGAAGCAGTTACACCTCCTGGATTTGATCCAGTTGAAGTACTTGATTCTGTATGCTACTATGCAATTGTTGTATGGGAAAATGATAATACCTTCTTGCAAGTTTGTGACATGGCAATTCAAGTGCAAAAAAATGATACGGAAGGTTTTATGTGGGCATTTTCCTGTCCCCGCTTTACTAACAACAAACAAGCAGCTAATAATGGATTAGAAGATCCAAAGGCTTATTTGGACGGAGTACATTGGAACAGCGAACCGTTAGGCTTTCGTATAAGAAGTACTTCAGGGAAGAATCCTGTCATTTTTGCTTTGGATGCTTTGAGTGGTGCACCGGATGACCTGTATAATATTAATATACACATAAATAAAGAGCAGAGTAATAATATAGCTGCAAACTATCTGCTATTAAACGAGTAAATTTACCTTTAAGATTAGCAGAAATAATTTATTTTGAATCAATGTAGTAGAAGGGAGAATATAATTATGAGTTTGTGGGCTACTTGCAAAGTTACCAGCACCGGTCCGGCAGAAGACGGCAATATTTATATTGGACTTAGATCTCTTGATGTAAATCCGCCGTTCACCAATTGGTTTAAAGCTGTAGAGGGTGAAAGAAAGGAGATGCTCGCTACAGCCCTTACTGCAATATCTACTGGAAATAATGTAACCACATTACTTACGGATAGTAAACCATATAGTATCATTAACCGTTTATATATCCATGAAAATTAAATAATATTTCAAAAACTCCTCACCGGTTGCCAGGACCGGCGGGGAGTTTTTACTATGGGCTTTAGCCTGTTATTAGAACTTGCATTAGCGACTCTACAAGCTTTTGGCATTGTTCGTCTCTGTTTATGATTGCTTTATTATCACCAATTTGATAACCGTAATATCCGAATTGTGAGTGGTTACCCCCTTCAATCCTTACGAGAGAAGTATCCTTTGGAAGATTGTTTAAATTTTCTAAAATCTTGCTTTCACTTGCAATTCCGTCATTACTGGCATATATCTTTGTCACATGTATATTACGATCTGAAAGGGAGTAGTTCTTTGGGTGAGTAGTAGCAATAAGCACAAGTTCTTTAAAAACCCCATCATTAGTCCTTACAAACTCCGATGCTAACGCACCACCTTTAGAATGTCCTGATAAAATCCATGTTAGATCTTCGTTACCATCACTCACTATATTTATTGTTTTGGAAAACAGCTCCTTCTTTTGTGCTTGGGTTATTGCATTCCGAAATGGTAACTTTAATATCACTACTTTATGCCCGTTCTCTGCTATTTTTCTTGCCATAGGTACATATGCCTTAGGATCAACCATTCCACCAGGATAAAATATTAACGCAGATGATTTTAGACCAATTTGCGGTATAAATTCTATTCTGTCCGTTAGATTTAATACAAGTATTTGTTCATCACTGTCCAAAAGAGACCTATCTACCCCATGTGCTTGAAAAGAAAAAATAAGGTAGACAAAAAACAAAACACCAAATGTTATCCAGACTTTTCTTATCATTTTTAATACTTTTTTAGCTTTATACATTTTATTATTCCTATCATTACAATTTGAATTATTGGAATTAACTGCAATGTGCTAATTATACCACAATAGAAGGATCTGATACATTTTTAATATTTATCAACTTAATAATGTGCCACAGCCAAAATATTATTAAGAAAATATACATATTGCACAAGAATAACGATGCTTATTGTCACTAATACCGAAAATATAGATAAATAAGAACACCTATTGACAACTGGTAGCATTACTGATAATATCAGTAATATGAACAGTAGAAAGGCTAGGGAAACCGAGATGAAGAAGAGAGAGCGTGTTATTGCGGCAATACAGGGAAAAGAGACAGATTATGTGCCTACAGGGTTTTCTCTGCATTTTCCTGCAGGTGAAGAACATGGAGAAAGGGGGATTTTATCACATCTGAAATTTTTTGAGGAAACAGATACTGACATCATTAAAATCATGAATGAAAACCTCATTCCTGACGCAGGAGTAATCAAAACTCCACATGACTGGAATCAAATTTCGGTCTACTCGATGGATGACACATTTATGCTAAAACAGATGGATCTGGTAAAGAGAATTTTGGATCAGGCGGATGGCGATGCATTTTCTTTGGGAACACTTCATGGAATCTGTGCATCTGCAATTCACCCCAACGAAAGCAGAAATGGATACGAAAAGACAAGAGAATTAATCTGTACCCATCTCAGAGAAAATCCTGCACCGGTTGTGGAAGCTTTTAAGCGAATCACTGATGTCTTATGCCAGCTGGCAGCTAAATATCATGAACTGGGGTTAGATGGAATTTATTATGCAGCGTTAGGCGGGGAAAGACATTATTTCACAGATGAAGAATTTGCTGAGTACATCGAACCGTTTGACAAACAGATTCTAAAGGCTTCAAAGGATGCGGGAGGTATTAATTTCCTTCATATGTGCAAGGATAATTTAAACATGGATCGCTACGCGTCCTATAACGGACTGGCAGATGTAGTAAACTGGGGAGTTTACGAAACTGATTTCAGTCTGGAGCAGGGAAGAAAGTTATTTCCAGGTACAACAGTAATGGGGGGATTGAAAAACAGAAGCGGAGTTATGGTTGAGGGTACCATAGAAGAACTGAAGGCAGAAGCAAAGAAGATAATAAGAGACTATGGAAAGACGGCATTTATACTGGGGGCAGACTGTACATTACCAACTGAGATTCCATATGAAAGAATCAAAGCAATTACAGATGCAGCCAGAGAAGTGTAGAAAAAACTGACAATTTGGGAGGGTTTGTTATGCGAAAGAAAATGATTGCAGCACTATTAACAGGTACCATGGTTCTGTCAACGCTTGCAGGCTGTGGCGGAGGCAATGCTCCAAAAGAAGAGAAAGCGCAGGAAACTAAGAAAGCGGAGGCAGGAACACAGGCTGCTGCGAAAGAAACGGTATATCCGTCGGGTACAATCACCATATACGGAACCGGACAGCCTCAATATCTGCAGGAATATTTTGATGCATGGCTGGAACGCCACAAAGATATTGCGCCTGATGTGAAGATCAGCATTGTCCAGACAGAAGGGCACGCCAAGAGCCGTGAGAAGATCACCATGACTGCTTTATCAGGAGCTGTGGATGATCTGCCGGATGCTACTTATTTAGACCCGGTTAACATCATGGAATTATCACAGGGCGGATTACTGAAGGATGAAACAGAGTTTTTACAGCCTTATTTAAAAGATCTGGTTGACGGAGCAGCCAATGATGCAACAGTGAATGGAAAGATTTATGGCTTGCCGGAGTCAGTCAGACCCAATGTGCTGTTCTACAATAAGGAAATTTTTGATAAGTATGGAATTGATCCAGCCATGATGAGCACGTTTGATGGTTACATGGAAGCCGGCAAACTTTTAAAAGAAAAAAGTAATGGCACTGTTTACTTATCCTATATCAGCCCAGGAAGCAAAACATGGAGATACTGGGGAAGAAGAGGGTTAATGCCTCAGGCAAATGCAAAAATATGGGATGAATCAGGAAATGTTGTGATCGGTCAGGATGAGGGAACAAAGCTTGCACTTGGAACTTTGGATACCATGTACCAGCAGGGACTTTTGCTTAAATCCGAGATTATGGAGCCTGCATTATATGATGCCATCAATAATGGGCAGGTAGCAACCTTTTATATCGGAGCTTTCTGGGACGAATTTTTAAGAAAGAACTGCGGAGCAACCTCTGGAAAATGGAGAGTCATGGCATCTCCCGAATTTGAATCAGTGGGAAAAGCGGGTGCACCCGTATCTTCCTATTTTTGCATTGTTAACAAAGGCGACAATGTGTATGCAGGCCTGCTGGAGCAGCTGTGGCATGATTTCCAGTTCGATGCAGAGTCCAGAAATACCTGGGTAAAATCCATGGAAAAACAGAACGCACCTTATGCCAATCCCATCTGTCTGAAATTGCTTCAGGATGATTTCTGGAAAGCACCGTCTGACTACTACGGAGGACAGTCTTTCAGGGAAATGGAAGGAAAGTGTCTTGAAAACGGTGCTGCCAATTTAATAATTACACCACAGGATGCAGAAGCAGATGAGATCATATCAGCAGAATTAGAAACCTATGTAGCAGGCAACCAGACTATGGAACAGGCTATTGCGAATATGGATAAAAATCTAAAGGCAAAAATCGGACAGGCAAAGATAATGAAGTAAATAAATGGGGAGAGTTACTCTCTCCCCAGAAAAGTGAAGGAGAATCAGTATGCTGCAGATCATAAGGAAAAATAAAATTCCATACCTGTTTATCCTGCCGTTTTTTCTTTTGTTTTTAATGTTCCAGCTGATCCCCACAGTATGGACATTCTACATCAGCCTCACCAACTGGAAAGGAATCGGTGCACCGGAGTTTTGCGGGTTTGAAAATTACAAAAAGCTCTTCATTGATAATATGTTCTGGGCAGCCCTTGAAAATACTGTGGTGTACTGGATTTCCGGTCTGATTATTATCATGTTTCTGGCTGTAGCCATTGCAAGTCTGTTAAATTACGGGCATTTAAAAGGGAGTACCTTTTTTAAGACGGTTACCTTTCTGCCCAATATCTGTGCGGCCATAGCCATGGGTTTGATTTTCCGGATGCTCTTTGATGAGAATGCCGGTTTGATTAACGAAGTACTGAAAGCCATGGGAATAGGAAAGGTTCCCTGGCTTACCAGTACAACGTTTTCCAAGATTCCGGTTATTATTTTAAATGTGTGGAGAAATACTCCATGGTTTACCATGATTATTTTTTCTGGTCTGTTAAATATTCCAAGAGACTATTATGAAGCGGCAACTGTTGATGGTGCCAATATGTGGAAGCAGTTTTGCAGCATTACGCTGCCGTCATTAGGAAACATCTTATTTTTCTGTTCCATCACCCTGACAGTTGACAGCTGGAAACTGTTTAATGAATCCTATATCCTGCCGGGACCGGGAACTTCAAATACCTCGCTGTTCCAATACATGTATGAGTCAGGATTTAACATCTTTAATATGGGATACGCGTCTGCAATCGGTGTAATTCTCATTCTGATTCTGGCGGCAATCTCTGTGGTTCAGCTCATTGCCCGAAGAAAACAGGAAAAAATATAGGAGAGTAAAACCATGGTATATAGAATAAAACAAACCACAGTATCATTTCTCATCCATACGGTACTGGTTATCATATCATTCATATGCATCATGCCGATCTTGTGGATGTGCCTGATTTCACTCAAACCCTCATCCGAGACAATGAGCGGAATTCATTCCATATGGGTGTCTGATCCTACCTTTGATAATTACAGACGCCTGTTTGAGACGATACCTGTAATGCAAAATGCTTTTAACAGTATATTCACCACGGTCATGGGTACAGTGACATCCCTTTTCTTTTGTTCCCTTGCCGGTTTTGCTTTTGCAAAATATAAGTTCCCAGGCAGGGATTTTCTGTTTTATTTTGTGATTGCGACCATGCTTGTGCCGCCTGAGACAGGGGCAGTGCCATTATTTGTAATTATGAAAAAAATGAATTTAATCAACAGCCTGTGGTCTCTTGTAATTCCACGAATTGCTACTGCAGTGGGTATTTTCTATATGCACCAGTATATCTGCGATGTTCCTGATGAACTGGTGGAGGCTGCTAAAATAGACGGGTGTAAGGATTTCATGATCTTTATTAAGATAATTCTTCCAGTCATCAAGCCTGCTCTGGCTTCCTGGGCAGCGGTTACCCTGATTGCAAGATGGAATGATTTTTTCTGGCCGGTTCTTTATTTAAGAAAGCAGGTCAAATATACTCTTATGGTAACGATTTCGCTGCTTCCGGTCAGTGAAGGCCTTTCCACTCCCTGGCCTGTTATTCTTTCCGGAACGACACTTGTAATTATACCAATTGTTGTGCTATATTTATTACTGCAGACTTTACAAAAGGCTGGTGCAATGGCTGGTGCTGTAAAGGGGTGAGTGAGTAAGCATTTGTATTTTGAAGCGAAGGGAAAGGAAATAAAACAAGATGCAGGGACAGTCGATAAAAACCCAGGTATATGAGGGAATATTAAAGGATATTCTGGACGGTGTATACCAGGCCAACGAGATTATCAACGAGAAGAATTTAATAGATAAATATCAGGTAAGCAAAACACCTGTCAGAGAAGCGCTGGTTCAGCTGTGCGGCGAGGGTGTGCTTAATAATATACCACGCTTTGGCTATCAGCTGTCTTTAATCACGCCAGGTGAAATTATTGAAACCATAGAATTCCGGAAAATAATTGAGGTGGGAGCACTGGAGCGGTGTTTTGATAAGATATCGGAGGCGCAGTTAAATGAACTGCGTGAACTGAACGAACAGGCTGCTAAAATTATTGAATGTCAGGATATTAAAGCCCACTGGGATCAGAATCAGAAATTTCACAAAGCTCTTTGCGGATTTTGCGGGAACCGGTATTTACAGAAGTCATTGAATGATTCCTTACGATTATGTACCCTGATCGCCAACCAGTATTTCTTAAAGGTATGGGAGAACAAGGAAGAAGGCGATTATGATCATTTTAAACTTGTTGAAGCCATTGAAGACGGGGATTTTGAACGTGCGAAGGAAATCCTTGTTTATGATATAGAGTTGATGAAAAATAAAATTTTATAAATAATTCCAATAACTCTTCACCGGTTGTCAGAACCGGCGGGGAGTTTTTTGCTTTACCGTAACACAGTGACATGAAAAGAACTTCTTTACGATAATTTTATGAAATTGTAATAATTCAGTGGATGCCAGGATGGAAATTATATGGTAAGATAATATAGGACTGCGCTGCCTTAAACGCAGCTTTTTTCATGGAACAAGAGGTTCCCTGCAGCTGCAGCAGGGAAAAAACGGATATGGAGGCCCAGATGAAGCAAAGGAAATTTCATTTACACTTTACATTGTTCGGAACGATGGTTTTAGTACTGGTACTGGTTCTTCTGTTCCAGACCTTAAAGGGCAAAGCAGAGCCGATCTTTGATGACAATACCGCAACCACGTATTATGCAAAGACTGTTCTTGGAACAGCACCGGATTTGCAGGCAGAGCGGTATTTCAATACAGAGACTTACGATCTTTCCGGCTTTACCTTTGATGTCAGCCAGTGTGACTGGAGTAAAGCGGGCACATACCGGGTTCCGGTCATCTATGATGGAAAGAAAACGAATTGTGTGGTGCAGGTGGAGGTACTGTCCTCAGGCGAAGAGATCACGGAAACGGCTGCAGATATCAATGAGAATGCAGTTTTAACAGAGAAGAAGTAAGGAGGAAACAGATATGGCGCATCAGAACTTAACAACCCTTTGCTATATTGAAAATGAGGGGCGCTATCTCATGCTTCACCGGATAAAGAAGAAAAATGATATCAATCAGGATAAATGGCTGGGAGTCGGCGGTCATCTGGAGGAAGGGGAAAGCCCGGAAGAGTGTCTTTTAAGAGAAGTAAAAGAGGAAACCGGACTGACTCTTCTGTCCTATAAACTCAGGGGAATTATCACCTTTGTGTCAGATCAGTATCCTGATGAATATATGTTTTTATATACAGCTGATAATTTTCAGGGCTCAATTATAAATTGTCAGGAAGGAGCTCTTGAATGGGTGCCGGTTGAGGAAGTCGACAGTCTTCCCATATGGGAAGGGGACCGGATCTTTTTTGAACTGCTTAGGGATCAGATTCCATTTTTCTCTCTGAAACTGCAGTATCAGAAAGACAAATTAAAGGCCGCTTCGTTAGACGGAGCACCGTTAGAGCTTTTGGAAGAACGGGATAAGAGTGGCAATACCACTGGGAGGATACGGGCCCGTTTTATGATGCACCGGGAGGGGATACTTCATGGAACTTCCCACGTATGGATCGTGAGGCCCAATGACAAAAGCGGCTTTGATTTGCTGCTGCAGAAACGCAGTGCAGGCAAAGATGCCTATCCGGGCTGCTATGACATCTCTTCTGCAGGACATATTCCGGCTGGTGATGATTTCCTTATATCGGCTGTCAGGGAGCTGTCAGAAGAACTGGGAATTGATGCCGCACCGGAAGAGCTTACCTACGTAGGACTTCATGAGGAACAGGAAGATGCCGTATTTTACGGACGGCCATTTCGCAATCATGAAATCAGCCATGTCTATGTTTATGAAAAACCGGTGGATGAGAACAATCTTGTACTTCAGAAAGATGAGGTGGAATCCGTACTCTGGATGGATTACGAGGAATGCTTAAGCCGGATGAAAGATGGAACTCTGGTAAACTGTTTAAACGAAAAAGAACTTCACATGCTTGCACAGTGGTACAATAA
>NZ_JBANEW010000060.1:0-24773 GCF_049890855.1 Lacrimispora sp. 38-1
TTAAAATCTATTAATTTGCTCTTCTTCAACAATCGGTGACCGAAAATAAACTCCAGCAGATCTGGATCGGACAACCGGAACAGAACCAACTATGATCAGTGAATTTTACCATGAGATGGTTGAGACGGAGGGGCTGAAAACTCCTTAAGGATTAGAAAATATACCCTTCTCCGCCGCTGAATCGTCGTCATTCAGGTCAGCCATTTCATAAAGAAAATAATCCCTATAGAAGGTCTTCGGCACTTATAGGACATCTTCAGCATATACTTACCTTAGGGTTGTTTTAACACAAGTGCCGTTCGTTGAGTCCAATAATTTTTATTTAATACCATTGATTGGTACCATTTGGGCTCTGATTTCAGACGGATATAATGTGATAAAAGTAAATTGTATTTTATAGTCAACTAATTCATGAGATTAAAAATCTCATTTCTATGAAGCATTTGTAAAAGCAAGAATTAAGGTTCTTAACATCGTACTCAACGTATATAATTTCGGAACTTATGTTGGAATTTACCTGTATAGGGCATATGCTAAAAACCATTGAGTCTCAAAGGAGGTACCATAATTTTCAGTGAAAGGAGTGATTCCATTGGATAATTTAAGTATTTTATCGTTTTGAAGATTCTGTTGATTTTTTAGTATAAGAGGAGGTTATTTTATAATGCAAAAAGAGTTATTAAAAGAGCCCACAGGTGCTTATCAGGAAAGGTTTTTGGAATTATGGAAAATATTACACGATTCTGAAAATGGATATTTTAGTCCACAGGGAGTCCCTTATCATAGCATAGAAACTTTATTGGTAGAGGCTCCTGACTACGGTCATGTAACTACCAGTGAAACGTTAAGCTATTATATCTGGCTCGAGGCTATGTATGGCAAATTTACCGGTGATTTTTCCGGGTTTAAAAAAGCATGGGATATTGCAGAAACCTATATCATCCCGACGGAAAAAGATCAGCCCAATAGCAGTATGTCTGGATACAATGCCAGTAAACCCGCCACCTATGCACCTGAATGGGAGCTACCAAGTCTTTATCCGGCAAAATTGGATTCTGGCGCAGCGGTAGGAACAGATCCAATCTACAATGACTTGAAATCAACCTATGGCACTTCTGTTATCTACGGCATGCACTGGCTGTTAGATGCGGACAACTGGTATGGTTTTGGCAGACGGGGGGATGGCAAGTCTGCACCGTCCTATATCAATACCTTCCAGAGAGGAAGAGAGGAATCTACCTGGGAAACAATTCCTCAGCCGTGTTGGGATGATATGCGTTTTGGTGGTAAAAACGGATTCCTGGATCTGTTTACCGGAGACAGTAATTATGCAAAACAGTTTAAGTATACAGATGCACCCGATGCAGATGCGCGGGCAATACAGGCGACATACTGGGCAGACCAGTGGGCCAGTGAATATGGTGTGGATCTTGGAACCTATATTGGCAAGGCAAGTAAAATGGGTGACTATTTAAGGTATGCCATGTTTGATAAATATTTCCGTAAAATTGGATCGCCAGCTTCTGCCGGCACCGGTTACGAAGGGGCTCATTATCTGCTCAGCTGGTATTATGCATGGGGTGGCGGCGTGAACGCAAACTGGTCCTGGGTAATTGGCTGCAGTCACAGCCATTTTGGTTACCAGAATCCCATGGCAGCCTGGATATTGTCACAAGATGATGAATTTAAACCACTTTCCCGAAATGGTGCAAGTGATTGGAGTAAGAGTCTGGAGAGACAGCTGGAATTCTATCAGTGGCTGCAGTCCGATGAAGGCGGCATTGCAGGCGGTGTCTCCAATTCCAATAACGGCCGTTATGAAAGCTGGCCATCGGGAACAGCTACCTTTTATGGAATGGGATATCAGGAACACCCTGTATATGCTGATCCGGGAAGCAACCGGTGGTTTGGGTTCCAGGTATGGTCTATGCAGCGTGTAGCAGAGTATTTTTATAAAACAAAGGATTTAAAGGCAAAAGCCTTACTGGAAAAATGGGTTAAATGGATTAAAACAGTAGTGAAACTGAAGGATGACGGAACATTTGCTATTCCTGATAATTTAGACTGGTCAGGCCAGCCTGAAACTTGGACAGGAACCTATACCGGAAATCCGAATCTGCATGTAAAAGTAAGCACCTATGGCACTGACCTTGGCGTAGCAGGCTCTCTTGCCAATACCATACTGTATTACAGCAAAGCTTCCGGTGACGATGAGGCCAGAGTACTTGCCAAGGAATTATTAGACCGTATGTGGAACTTGTACAAAGGTGACAAAGGGCTTTCAGTTCCCGAACAAAGGAATGACTACAGCCGTTTCTTTGATCAGGAAGTCTATGTACCGTCTGGATGGACAGGAACCATGCCAAACGGAGATGAGATTAAATCGGGAGTTAAGTTTATAGATATCCGTTCTAAATATAAAGATGATCCTGATTTTCAGAAGGTTCAGAACGCTTACAACAGAGGAACAGCTCCGGTATTAAATTACCACCGCTTCTGGGCACAATGTGATATTGCCATTGCAAACGGTGTATATTCCATGCTGTTTGAAGAAGGCGGGGAGCCGGTAAACAACTCTGCCATTGATCCCACATCAGCAGCTTTTGACAAAAAGGCAGGCAGCCAGAAGGACATTAAAGTAACTCTTTCCTTAAACGGAAATACCTTTATCGGGATAAAAGAGGGAAATAAATATTTAACAGAGGGTGTGGAGTACACCTTAACCGATGATACGGTTGTATTATTGAAAACTTATCTGGCAGAAAAAGAAGTCGGGAAATTAAAGCTCATCTTTGATTTCAGCGCGGGAACTGATCCAGTACTTGTCCTGACTGTGACAGATTCTTCAATAGCAGCCGGAGACATCAAAGTACAAATGTATAATGATACCACAACAGCACAGGTAAGTTCAATTGTACCGAAAATCAAGCTCACCAACACTGGGAAAACCAGTATCACACTTACAGATTTGAAACTTAGATACTATTACACCATAGATGAAGAAAAGGACCAGAATTTCTGGTGTGACTGGTCTACAGTCGGCAGCAGTAATGTAACGGGGACCTTTGTAAAAATGCCAAAAGCAAAGCCAGGTGCAGATTATTACCTGGAGATCGGATTTACAGCTGGAGCCGGTAAACTGGCAGAGGGGCAGACCATTGAAGTACCGGTAAGATTCAATAAAATTGATTGGAGCAGTTATACGCAGACAGGGGATTATTCCTTTTCGAAATCAGGCAGCAGTTATGCAGACTGGACAAAAATCACAGGATATGTTTCTGGCAGCCTGAAATGGGGAGTAGAGCCGTAATAAAAGCGTAGAGCTTAACTATATAAATTCTGGCCCAAATATCAGAAGACTGGATTTGGGTCAGGATTATCAATAATAACCCGGAGGTTTCGATATGAGTATAAAAAAGAGTACCACGCCTGTCGCTCAGCCGGCAAAGGCAGAATCAAATTATAATTATGGAGAAGCTTTACAAAAAGCAATCATGTTTTATGAGTTCCAGCGTTCCGGAAAACTGCCTGCTGATATCCGGAATAACTGGAGAGGAGATTCCGGTCTGTCTGACGGTTCAGATGCAGGGATCGATTTAACTGGAGGCTGGTATGATGCAGGAGATCATGTGAAATTTAATCTTCCCATGGCATATTCGGCTGCCATGCTCGCATGGAGCGTATATGAGGCAGAGGATGCTTTAAAAGAAAGCGGTCAGTTAGAGTATTTATTAAAGGAAATCAAATGGGTAACTGATTACCTTATAAAATGCCACCCTTCGGCAAATGTTTTTTACTACCAGGTGGGGAACGGCAATACGGATCATTCCTGGTGGGGGCCGGCAGAAGTAATGCAGATGGGAAGACCGTCCTATAAGGTGGATGTTAGCAGTCCTGGTTCTACCGTATCCGCAGCGGCAGCGGCAGCTCTGGCAGCAGCTGGTGTCATTTATGCTGATCGTGATCCCAGCTATGCACTAACTTGTATTCAACATGCGAAAGAGCTCTTTTCATTTGCTGACAAAACAAAGAGTGACAGCGGTTATACAGCAGCAAATGGTTTTTACACTTCCAACAGCGGTTTCTATGATGAACTGTCCTGGTCCTGCGTATGGTTGTATATAGCAACCAAAGATTCCTCTTATCTGGAGAAAGCAGAATCCTATGTACCAAACTGGGGCACAGAATCTCAATCCTCCACCATTTCCTATAAATGGGCGCAATGCTGGGATGATGTGCATTATGGCGCTGCTTTGCTTCTTGCAAAAATAACCGGAAAAGAAGTGTACAAGATCAGTACACAAATGCATCTGGATTACTGGACAACCGGATATAACGGCAACCGTATTTCCTATACGCCAAAGGGTCTTGCCTGGCTGGATTCCTGGGGGGCTTTAAGATATGCCACCACCACAGCTTTTTTAGCCAGCGTTTATGCTGACTGGTCAGGCTGCAGTACCGAAAAGGCGGAGACCTACAAGAAATTTGCCAGACAGCAGGTAGATTATGCTCTGGGAAGCAGCGGCCGCAGTTTTGTGGTTGGTTATGGAATAAATTCTCCGAAAAGACCTCACCACAGGACAGCGCACAGTTCCTGGGCGGACAGCATGACCGTACCCGCATACCACAGGCATACCCTTTACGGGGCTCTGGCAGGAGGTCCGGATAAAGACGACAGTTATACAGATGAAATTAATAACTATGTCAATAATGAGGTCGCCTGTGACTATAATGCCGGGTTTGTCGGCGCACTTGCAAAACTTTATGGAGAATACGGCGGAGATCCCATTGATGACTTTACGGCAATGGAAGAAGTGACGAACGACGAATACTTTGTAGAAGCAGGAATTAACGCCTCAGGCAGTAACTTTATAGAAATCAAGGCTTTGCTGTATAATTGCTCGGGCTGGCCGGCAAGGATGGGAGATCATTTATCATTTAAGTATTTTGTAGATATAACAGAGGCTGTAAATGCAGGCTATACAGCGGACGATTTTACAATAACTGCAAATTATAATCAGGGAGCAGCCGTTTCCCGGCTTTTACCCTGGGCTGAAGCTGACAATATTTATTATGTCAATGTTGATTTCACAAAAACTAAAATTTATCCTGGTGGACAGTCGGCTTACAAAAAAGAAATTCAGCTCCGAATCGCCGGACCGGAGAATATGGCATCCGGTGATAGAACCAATGATTATTCCTATAACGGATTGGGCGGTGCAACTTCCGGAAAAGTTGTTAAGACTAACTATATTCCGGTATATAACGCAGGAGTGAAAGTATTCGGTGATGAGCCGGGAAGTTCCCCAGGCAGTTCTTCCATCAGTCCGGTAACTGCATCTTTTGATAAATACAATCCTGAGGATGTGTCGGTGACCGTGATATACAATGGAAATACACTTGACAATATAAAAAATGGCACCGATTTGCTGGTGAAAGAAACCGATTATGTAATATCCGATAATATAGTAACTATTTTAAGTTCCTATCTGGCTGGAAAATCCGTAGGAAAATTAAAATTGATCTTTAATTTCAGCGGAGGAAATGATCCAGTTTTTACAATTACCATAACAGATAGTTCGGTTATAACAACAGGAGATTTAAAAGTCCAGGCGTATAATATGAATACACCCGAAACCGCAAACAGCATTGCAGCAAAGATCAAACTGTATAATACGGGAACCGGAGACATCAGCCTTTCTGATGTTAAATTAAGATATTATTACACGATTGTCGGAGAAAAAGAACAGCAATTCTGGTGTGACTGGTCCTCCGCGGGAACAGCTAATGTGACAGGAACCTTTGTGAAAATGAAAGAGGCAAAGAGCGGTGCTGATTATTATCTGGAAATTGGTTTTAATAAAGCGTCAGGTACCCTTTCTGCCGGGAAACCCCTGGAATTGCAGGTGAGGTTTTCAAAGTCAGACTGGACGAATTATACCCAGACAGACGATTATTCCTATCAGGGAACCGGCTCCGCTTATGCCGACTGTGATAGTATAACCGCTTACCTGGCCGGAAATCTGCAGTGGGGGACAGAACCTTAAACGTTTATGTTGGGCTCGTTTCCATTGATCCTATCTGCTTGACCATAAAGCAAAGAATTTTTATAGGAGAGGAGCGCATCCCATACGCGCTCCTCTCCTTATTTCGTCGTGTGCCCGGCGGACACACGATCCCAACGCAATGTAATTTGTTGCTTGCTTGACTTTTTTACAGAATTACTTTAAATTCAGTTTCTTGCGAAGACGTAATGACATCAATACTGCAACCACAGTAGAAAGAACATCCGCCGCAGGCTGTGCATAAAGAATACCGTTTATTCCCCAAATTCCTGGTAAAATTAATATAATCGGAATAAAGCAGAAACCTTGTCGACATGCTCCCAGAATAAATCCTTCTTTCCCTTTTCCTAAGGCAAGAAACAGGGAGGAATAGACAGTGTAATATCCAAAGGCAATAAATGAAATTCCGTTTGCTCTTAATGCCCTGGTTCCTGCATGAATCATTTCAACATCTCCAGAAGTAAATATAGAAATAATAGATTCAGAAAATAATGCCATAGCAGCTCCAAAAATTAAACAGAATCCCGTTGACCATATAATCGAGACTTTGATTGCCTCATGCAGCCGATCGTATTTATTTGCCCCGTAACTGTAGCCGGCAATAGGCTGAAATCCTTTAATAAATCCAAAGACCATAAGACTTCCCATGGAAATAAGCCTTGTTACAGCTCCCATTCCAGCAATAACTGAATCACCATAATTTTGGGACTGTATATTGATAAGTAATATAGATAAACTGGTTAAAGCCTGAAATGCCAAAGTGGGAATACCTATTTTAAAAATTTCAGACAAAATCTCTTTTGAAAAACTGCAATACTTTATATTAAAATTGAATATGCTTTTTTTACCAATTACATATATCAAATACACTGCGGTTGAAAACACTTGAGAAATTGCCGTTGCAATTGCAGCACCTGCTATGCCCCAACGGAAAAAATATATAAAAATGGGGTCTAAAATGGTGTTTAGTACAGCACCTGCTATTAATGCACACATTGTTATTTTTGCTGACCCCTCGCTCGTCATAAGATTATTCATTGTTACGTTAAAAACGCTGAAAATGCATGAAATAATATAGATACTTGCATAGGTTGCGGCAAAAGGTAATATAGTGTCAGTTGCTCCCAAAAGATGCAAAATAGGATTTAAGAACATGATAGAAATGGAAATAATAATGACTCCTGTAAAAACACTGCTAAATAAAGCGGTACAGGCAACTTTATTTGCCATTTCTTTATCATTACGCCCTAATAATCTTGATATGTAAGAAGCAGCTCCATTTCCAAATAATAAACCTAACCCAACAACAATTTGCCCCAGCGGATATACAACGGAAATGGCTCCCATTTCACTTGTTCCTAAACCTCCTACAAAGTACGCATCTACTAAATTGTATAATGCATTAATCATCATGCCTATCATAGTCGGAATACCCATTGCAAACAGTGCTTTTTGTATGGGCGCACTTCCCAATAGCTCCATTTTCCTGTTTCGTTCATTCATTTTAAACTCTCCTTTTTGCTATATAATATACTACTATAAATTATAGTAGTTGTATTGCTCAAAATATAGTACTATAATTTATAGTAGTTGTCAACAAAAAGGAGAGACTATATATGGCTGCGATTGATTTAATTGTACTTGGAATGTTAACAAAGAAACCTTTGAGTGCGTATGATATTCAGAAACTTGTAGATTATCGTAAGATTTCTAAATGGGTAAAGATCAGCACACCTTCAATTTACAAAAAGGTGATTCAGCTGGAAGAAAAAGGCTATATTACCAGCACCACAATAAAAGAAGGAAAAATGCCTGAAAAAGCAGTCTACTCATTAACTGCGGCAGGAGAAAAAGAATTTGAAAAACTTATGATGGAGATGTCTTGTAAACCGATTCATATTTTTTTAGACTTTAATGCAGTCATTGTAAATTTACACAGTTTGCCCAAAGAAAAACAAAGACTATGCATAGAAAATATTGAAGATAACTTAACAGTATTAAAAACATATCTCCAAGATAATATTAATATAAAAGAAATATCTCCAGATATACCCAAAACCGGGATGGCTGTTTTGCAGCAGCAATTTATTCTGGTTCAGGCAATTGAAACATGGATAGATTCAATAAAAGAACAATGAAGGCAGCAACGGGTATTTGTAACTAATAATATCTTTTATGCAACCACCTATCGCTTTTTGAATTCTGCTTCTTATGGTATTCTGTATTGGATAGTAATTATGAAAATGGAGGATCAATGAATGACTTTCTCAGACAAATTACAGATTATTCGAAAGTCCAAAGGAATCACCCAGGAAGAATTAGCCGAAAAATTAAACGTATCACGTCAGGCAGTCACAAAATGGGAAAGAGGTATGTCATACCCTGATATAATGAATCTGATTCAATTAAGTGAAATATTTCATATAACGGTTGATTATCTTGTTAAAGATAATCAATGTGGTGTTTGTATGGAGATTAATTGTGATACTGATTTGGAAGAAGTGATTGATTTTAAATTAGAAGCGATCAAAAACACTTATGCGGGATATGCCGATACCTGCAATGCGTCAAGACCTGGATCAAACGATTATACTTACACAAAAGGGGATTATCAGTATTATGATACATGGCTGGGTGGAGAAAAGTTTTCTGGGGAGGAAGCTATCTGGAAAAAGGGAAAAGCAATTTATTCGATGAACTATTTTGGAAGAAACTTAGACGAGAGATTCAGCAGTGATTTCTTAAAAGAAGCTTTAAGAGTGTCAACAAAAGAATTACCTTATAGAGGTCCTGAATTTTATCAATCCGGAGAATATACATATAAAACAAAGGTAATTGGGGATATGGAGTGGTTTCAGGGTTATGAAGAAATTTTCTGTCAGAATATTAAGGTTTATGAATGCTTTTATCATGGAGGAATGTTAATATAATGAATCCGTCCCTTATTCTCCCAGCAATCTGTTTAAAAACTCATGCCTATGATTGATAAATAATTCAGTCACTTGATAACTTTCCGTATCTTCATATTCGCACAAGGTGATTCCATCATTATCAAAAAGCATTATTTCTGAATCTGGAATCCCCAGTAATATTGGTGAATGAGTAGCAATTATGAATTGTGCCCCCTGTCTAGCCAGGTTAACAATTTGCATGAGCAAAGTCAGCTGTCTTTGGGGAGATAAGGCTGCTTCCGGTTCATCCATCAGATATAATCCTTCCTTAGAAAAAGATTGAAAAAAATGAATAAAGCTTTCACCATGAGACTGTTCGTGCAGAGACTTTCCACCATATTGTTGATAAAATATTTCTTTTGGAGTGTTGTCGCGATAATCTTCTGCTTTTGTTGCCACATTAAAAAAGCTTTCAGCACGAAAAAAATAATTGAATTTAGAACGTTTTGCACCTTTAGACAGAGTGAGGGCATTGCTTAGCTCAGAGACATCATCATAGGTGGAGAAACGGTAATTTAAAGTTCCGCCTTCAGGATTAAAGCCATAAGCCACTCCAATCGCTTCAAGAAGTGTGGATTTACCGGTACCATTTTCGCCAGCAAAAAAAGTTATATTTTTATTAAAGTGTATGCTTTCTAAATTTTTCAGAGAGCTAATATCATTCAAATAAGAATCACGCTCTAATTTTTCCCAGTCGATACGGATAGATTGTATATATTTATTCACTTACATTAGACCTCCCGTTTCACTTGCTTCAAATCATATAACCATTTTATTAGTATATCACGGACAGTTTAAATGTAAAATAATTATTCACACAACCTGGCCAAAAAGGAAAAAGAGCACAGATCAGCCGTGCTCCTTTCCTTATTTAGACCTTCTCCAATTCTTAAATTACCGTTTATTTATTAAATGTATCCGTAAATGCATCTAACGTTCTGTAATAGGATGCCTTTGGAGTCCACATGTTTGAGAAAAGCAGCGGGCTCTTATCCCGTCTCCAGGAGACATCATCTGACATTCCCCACCAGGTAAAGCCTGTAATATTGCCGCCTTCCTTTTTAACTTCGCAGACTGCTTTCATAACATCATATACATAAGCGGCCTGTTCTTGTTCGGATTTGGCACCGGCATCAAATTCTGTAATCTGGATCTCTAACCCTGCATTTTTAAATGCGGTATAGGCCTGTTTGAAATAGGATGCACTTGGGAATGTTGATTCAAGGTGAGACTGTCCGCCCACGCCGTTGCATAATTTCTTTTCTGAATTTATAAACTGAATCAGTTTTACTATATCGCCTGCTTCCATATATTCATTATAATCGTTATAGAATAAACTAACTTTGTCAGTAAGGTTGAAATAACTTAATGTTTCATTGGCATAACGGAAAGCAGATTTAACAAATTGCGGACTTGTTGAAACATTTCCATAAATTCTTACCCAGTCTGAATTGGCTGGAGAATGGAGATATTCATTTACAACATCCCATGCATAAACAACGCTGCCGTAATTGCTAAGATAGACGTGATTCATCACTGTCTTTATATAAAACTCCATACGTGCATTCATTGTGTTTTGATCCACATGATTTGCGTTGGCGTTATAGCCTGCGCGGAACAGCCAGGTTGGCGTCTGACCATGCCAGACCAGAGTGTGGGCCCGAACTCCCAGACCATTTTCATAGCAGATTTTCAATACTTTATCTACGGTATTGAAATTGATTTTTGGTACGGTAGCTTCGGTATAGCCGCTTGGAATGTAATATCCTAAGGATTTTGCTTCTGCCACTGAGATCAGAGTCGGTGAACTGCCAAGCAGTGCATCCGGCTTCATTTCATTTTCAAGCGTGATACTATTGTACCTTTGCTTAATCAGATTTAAGGTGGAAGCGTTTTGTAACTGGGCTAAGTTTACACAGGTGCCTACCCTTTGGAATTTGGTCCCATATGTATTTAATAAAGTCTGGTCGGCTGTTGCTGCCTGGGTAACCCCTAATGATGAAACTGTAAGTGCAATTGCAGAAATAACTGTTAATAGTCTTTTGGTAAATGATCTTTTCATTAAACTACCCCCTTTGTATTTTATTTGATTATCTAAAAAGATTCTTTGAAATGGCATATCACTGTATTCTTAAATTTGTACTTTCCTCCTTTCTCAGCTCCCCCATTATTTACCTTATCTCAAAGATTCTTTTTTTGAGCCATGTAAGATTATGATGCTGACAGTTTTATATACTGTAATATTAAGTTAATTAATCTGTTACTAATCTAACACAGTATTCAAATCAAACCTTAAAAATGTAACTATTACGATACTGTTCGTCATTTTTTCGTACATATTTCGATAAATCTTATAATCGGTTAAAAATCCCCTTTACATATTGAAACATCAGGCGACATAAGGTATAACTAATAATGGAATATTATTTATTCGATGAACTCGCTGCGGGAACGAATAAAAGAACTTGAAAAAAATAAATATGAAGCTTAACATATTTCAGAGGGGGAAAAAAGCTGAAGTTGAAAGAGAGCTTGTTGAATTATACGAACGCATTCGGCAAACGAGAAAACAATACGGGAAAGACTTTTAGGATATTGAGAATTTGCAGAATGCCTGGGTTATAACATTACGATTTGCATTTCCAGGGGGATACATGTATGCAGATTTTAACCAACCAATTTCAAAAAGAGTTAAAGGAACATGGGGACTTTCAATTTCCATTACTAATTAGTAATGAAAGACTATCAAAGTATGACACAAATTCATTCCTCTGGCACTGGCATCCTGAGATTGAGGTTACGTTAATCACAAAAGGGCAGATGATCTATGAGATTAATAATGAGCAGTTTCATCTTTGTCAGGGGGAGGCGCTTTTTGGTAATACGGGAGTTCTTCATACTGGCCGTATGTATGAAAATATGGATTGCGAGTATGTGTCGGTCACATTTGATCCGAAATTGATATACTCCTATGAAAACAGTATTTTCTACTTAAAATACGTATCCCCGTTCATTCAGAATCTTTCCCTTTTCTCAATTTACTTTGATTTCACGAAACCCTGGCATGGAGAGATCACAGGGATTCTGAATGAACTTGTTACGATTTATCAGCAGCGGCTGGATTCTTATGAAATTGATGTTCTGATCAAGCTGCTGGAATTCTGGAAAGTGTTATTTTTAAATTATGATACAACCCGGACGATAACGTCACCCGAACGATATAATTATGAAAGAATCAGGAGTATTCTATCATTCATTGAAGAAAATTACAGCCATAAAATAACTTTGGAAGAGATTGCAGAACACGTACATATCTGCAAAGGAGAATGCTGCAGAATTTTTAAGCAGTATATGAAGATTCCACTTTTTAAGTTTATTCTGGATTATCGTATTGAAAAAAGTATAAAGGATCTGGTTGCTTCCAATGATTCCATTGGAGATATTGCCGCAAAAGTCGGATTTGGCGATTCCAATTACTATTCTCATACATTTTACAAAGTGAAAGGCTGCTCCCCAACGGAATATCGAAAGAAAAGCCTGAACCATAACAGATGAAGCGAATTATTTCTGCTTGTGAAGATCCGCCCTTTCAATAACGAAAGAGGCGGTTTTTTCATTCGGCATTATAACCGGATTCTTAATATATTACATGTTCTACCTATTATATTTAAGGTGTGTTTTTTTTTAGACAGGTAAAATTAAGATAACACAGAAATCAGTCATTGAAGGAGAGCTTATGGGGGAAAATAACAGGAAAGAGAATTCGGAAATTCTGGTAAGTATTCTGGTCGCTGTCTACAACATGCAGGATACAATAGACAGATGTGTGCAGTCCTTAATCAATCAGACATTAGAAAATATTGAAGTAATTATCGTAAATGATGGATCAACCGATGGCTCGGGAAAAATTTGTGACCGGTACGCAGCAGAAGACACCCGTGTCAAAGTCATACACCAGAAAAATAAAGGACTATCCGCGACCAGAGAAGTCTGTTTGAAAAATGCATCAGGTCAATATATCAGTTTTGTTGACAGTGATGACTGGTGTGAACTGGATATGTGTGAAAAGTTATATGAAGAGGCGATTAAATCATCAGCCGATCTGGTGTTTTTTTCTGCATACAGACATCGCCAGGATGGAGTTGCTGTTATTTGCAATCTGCCTATCCATGCTGGTTTATACACAATTACAGATTTATATGAAAGCTATATACTACCTCTATATGGGGATGTGCGGCATGATCAGTTCATAACTACAGGCTACATCTGGTGCTGCCTGTTTAAATTGGAAATGTTAAAAAACATTAAGTTTTATAAAGATGTCTTCCTGCATGAGGATGAGATCATGATTCTTCAGTCCTTCCTGAAGGCAAAGAGCTTATACATAACGGATCAGCCGTTCTATCACTATAACAGAATGTCCGCAAATTCGTTAAGTAAACGGTCAACATACTGGAATGGTTACTGGGATAATATGACTGAGGTGTTCAAGGCGAAGAAAGAATTTGCAGAGGTTCTCTTTGAGCATGAGAATGATTACATGGGCAGATTAATCACTTATCTATATTTCAAATTTCTAAGGAGTATAAGAAATGAGACACATCATGAGAATCCGGCCGGGTTCTGGGGCGGTCTAGTCAATGTTTATAAAATGAGAAATAAAGAATTCTTATTTGAGAATAAAAAGTATTTGTTAAAAAACGAGTTTACATCTGCTGAAAAAGTGCTGATTAAACTAATTGAGCTGCGATTATATTTTATGGTGTATTTTTATTATGCGGCTGTCTGCGGTCGTATGCGGACATTTCAGGAAAAAACCAAGAATTAGTAAAACCGGGAAAAGACAGATGGCAGTGTATCTGCAATGATTGTTTAGATGAAATAAAAATAATTAATATATATCTAAAATGATACTTGAGCTCAAGTGAATTATGTTGTATAATATACACAAAAATAGAAAGTGAGAGCAAAGATAAGTGTATGAAAAGACCAAATGCATCAGATATCGAGTTTAACACCCCGTTTATACGTCAGCGTGCGGATCCATATATCTGCCGGCATGAAGATGGAACTTATTATTTCACGGCCTCAGTACCGGAGTATGACAGAATTATTTTACGCAGTGCAGATACAGTTAAGGGCTTACAGACTGCAGCAGAGCATGTGATATGGTACAAACATGATAGCGGTGAGCAGGGCAGCCATATATGGGCGCCGGAGATTCATTACTTAAATGACTGCTGGTACATCTATTATGCTGCTGGAGAAACAGAGAACAAATGGAAAATCAGACCTTATGTGCTGCAGTGTACAGGTCCCAATCCCGTATCAGATCAGTGGAGAGAGATGGGCAGAATGAAGGGATCAGACGAGGATCTCTTTACATTTCAGGATTTTTCACTGGACGCGACTGTTTTCCAGCATAAAAAGGAATACTACATGGTCTGGGCAGAGAAAACCGGTACTGGAAAAAAGATTTCCCAGCTGTATCTGTCTAAGATGGAGACACCCTGGAAATTGTCAGGAGAACATATCCTTTTGTCCACTCCGGATTATGACTGGGAGCGGAGAGGATTCTGGGTAAATGAGGGACCGGCCGTTTTAAAGCACGGCGGGCGGATCTACCTGACCTACTCTGCCAGTGATACGGGAAGCAATTACTGCATGGGCATGTTATCCATTGATGAGACTGAGGACGTAATGGACCCACACGCATGGAAGAAATACCGGAAGCCTGTTTTAGTGACGGATGAAACAAAGCATATCTATGGACCTGGCCATAATTCTTTCGTAAAAGGAGAAGATATGGTCACAGATTATTGTATTTATCACGGGAGAGAATATGGTAAAATAGACGGAAATCCTCTCTATGATCCAAACCGGCACACAATGATCATGAAAGTGAAGTGGAATGAAGAGGGGGAACCGGTATTTTCTTATGGTGTGTAATTTTTTGCCCGAATGTTTAGAAAAAACTAAATTAATTCAATATAATGTAAAGGAGAAACAATATGAAGCGTAAATTATCAATTTTTCTGGCTGGTGCCGTTACAGCGGCGATGGTTTTATCTGGATGCAGTTCTGCAGCAGGAACAGATCCAAAAGCTGATGCAAAGGAATCTGCTGCAGATGACAAAAAAGAAGTAGTAAATACTGTGGGGCCGGATTCCGGTACACACCTGAATATGTGGTCGTTTGTTGAGTTGCATAATACCTTTTATGCGGATATGCTGGAAAGATGGAATAAAGAGAATCCGGATCGTCAGATTCAGATTACCTTTACAACTTATCCATTTGCCGATATGCATAACAAACTGATCATGGCATTACAGACCGGACAGGGTGCACCGGATCTCTGCGATGTGGAGATCGGTCAGTTTCCCAACTTCCTTCAGGGAGATATACAGCTTTATCCGTTAAACGATGCATTGAAACCATATCAGGGTGATCTGGTACAATCCAGATTAGATGTTTATTCAAAAGATGGGAACTATTATGGTGCACCTACCCATGTAGGAGCGACTGTCATGTATTACAATACGGAAATACTGGACCAGTATGGAATTGATTATACAAAAATAAAGACATGGGATGACTACACGGAAGCAGGAAGAAAATTAAAAGAGGCCTCAGATGGAAAAGTAAAGATGACCAGTGTAGATACCGGAGGGATTGACTGGATGTCTATTGCAATGTCTGAATATGGAGAAGACTGGGCAGCCGGTAAAGATGGCACCCTGAACGTAGAACTGGAATCCGTGAAAAATATGCTTACCATGCAGCAGACATGGCTGACAGACGGAATTGCCATGGTCTCACCGGCCGGGCATGTTGATTTAGAAGAAGGATTCCAGAATATACTGGACGGAAATATCGCTTCCTTCCCGAAAGCATTATGGTATATGAGCCGCTTTTTAAATTATATGCCGGAAATGAAAGGAAAGATAGCTATGGCGCCGTTGCCGGTATTTAAAGAGGGTCAGAGCCGCTCTGTGGGTATCGGAGGAACTGGAACAGTAGTGACAAAACAATCTTCGGATCCGGAACTGGCAGCAGATTTTATTACATATGCAAAATGTTCTTCAGAAGGAAGCGGTCAGATTTGGGAGCAGCTTGGTTTTGATGTATGTAATACCAAACTATGGACGGATGATACGGTAACGAAGGATTCTTCAAATAAATATATCAGCTTTTTCAAGACAAATCCGTTTGACGTTTTAAATGAAGTTAAATCAGAAATTAATACCTTAAGCATTACAAAGATGACTCCTTCCATTAATGATTATTTCTGTACGACTACCTTAAACGAGGTTCTGGAGGATGGTAAAGACGTGGATGAGGCGTTAAAGGAAGCCCAGGAATATCTGGAACTGGAACAGTAGTTCGTTATACAGTGGAGGGGAAATGAATGAAAATAAAACGGATTTTCTATTCGCAGAAAGCAGCTCCTTTTATTTTTGTGCTGCCATTTATATTGAGTTTTACGGTATTCTGGATTTATCCTCTGTTCAGTACGGTTAAAATGAGTTTTCAAAACATACTTCCGGGACAGATTGAATGGATCGGGTTTGCAAATTATGAGAAGCTGCTGAGAGATACTACGTTTCATACAGCTGTCAAAAACAGCCTCACTTATATGTTTTTTTCTATTGTATTATTAATTCCTTTTCCGATGATGTTTGCTGTTTTGATGGACAGTAATCTGGTCAGGGCAAAAGGATTCTGGAAAGGGGCTTTATACCTGCCCGCCCTTACATCAGTCGTAATTTCCGGTACGTTATTCCGGCTGATGTTTTCAGAACTTCCAACCGGTCAGATGAATGTTTTTCTGAGTTTTCTGGGGAAGGCACCGATTCCATGGCTGAAAGAAAAAAGTTCTGCAATGCTTGCACTATTAATTCTTTGCTGCTGGAGGTGGACCGGCGTGAATATGCTGTATTTTCTGTCCGGTCTCAAAAGCATCGATACCACCCTGTATGAATCTGCCTCTATTGACGGAGCATCTGCATGGAACAAATTCCGTTATATTACCATTCCTTTGCTGAGACCGACCACAATCTATGTACTGACCATCAGTGTTTATGCAGGACTGTCCATGTTTTTGGAAAGCTTTATGCTGTGGGCAGGAAATGCATCACCGAAAAATATTGGTTTGACCATCGTCGGATACTTATATAAAAGAGGAATTGAAAAGAACCAGATGGGATATGCCTCGGCTGTGGGCCTGACTCTCCTTGGTATGGCACTGATCATCAATGTGGTCCAGCTCATTCTTAACGGGACGTTTAAAAAGGAGGAAAAATAATTATGAATCATAATAAGAAAAAACTCCTTTCCATGCTGTCAACGGCAGCCTTTGCATTTCTGAGCCTTTTGGTTTTGTTTCCGGTGGTGGCAGGGGCTTTGGCTTCTTTTCGGCCCGGCAGAGAATTAATCCGGCGCGGTCTCAGCATTAACCTGGATTTTTCCACGATGTCTTTTAGCAACTATAACTATCTTTTTTCCTGGAATGCGGATTCAAAAAAGTATTTCATGTGGTTTAAAAACAGCATGGTACTGACTCTGCTTTCGGTAGTACTGACGCTGATTATCTGCTATTTTGTGGCGTATGGTCTGTCCATGTATGATTACAGGCTGAAGAATGTATTGTTCTTTCTGGTGATTGCAACCATGATGGTTCCGTTTGAAATACTCATGCTGCCTCTGTATCAGGAGATGATAGATTTAAAACTGATTGATACGACTGCGGGAGTCATTCTTCCTGGTTTATGCAGTGCTTCCACCATCTTCTTCTTCCGCCAGTACATGATTTCCCTGCCCAAGGAACTGTTGGATGCGGGACGGATCGATGGAGCAACTGAGTTTGGAATCTGTGTGAAGATCATGCTGCCATTAACCAAGCCGGCATTTGCAGCCATGGGAATTTTATGTGCTATGGGATCATGGAACAACATGCTATGGCCCATGATGGTATTCCGGGATTCGGATAGATTTACGCTGCCCATCGGTCTGAATACCCTGCTGACGCCATACGGCAATAATTATGATTTATTGATTGCAGGGTCCATGTTTGCGATTCTTCCGGTATTGGCAGTGTTTTTATGCTTCCAGAACTATTTTATTGAAGGTATGACAGCCGGTGCAGTAAAGGGGTGATTGAATGGGCAGTGGCAAAAAACAGATAAAAGCGGTTAAATATGGAGCTGCAGTATTGGTTATGGTCCTGTTTATATCAGGCGGTATTGCTCTTGCAGCAGGGGGAGCAAATGAACCACCCAAACGGGTCTCTGTGCACGATCCGTCCATAATCAAGGCGAAAAACGGAGAATATTATATTTTTGGCTCTCATCTGGCAGGCGCAAAATCAAAGGATCTGGTGGACTGGAAATCTCTTGGCAAAGATTATGATAACGTTACGGATAACTGGCTTTTTGGAAATGTAAAAGAGAATCTGGCAGAATCATTTCGCTGGGCAGGTTATGATGACGGAGACTGTGCAGGCGGGAAATATGCCGTATGGGCGCCGGATGTGATCTGGAATCCTTATTATAACAACGGTAACGGAACAAAAGGAGCATATATGATTTATTACAGTGCCTCTTCCACATGGCGCCGCTCCTGTATTGGTTATGCAATATCACAGGACATAGAAGGGCCCTATACCTATGTGGGCACAGTTGTTTATTCCGGTTTTACTAAAAACGGAAAGCCGGATGGTAATAGTCAGAGAAATACGCGGTGGGATACGGATGCCATACATCTTAAAAAACTGATTGATTCAGGCAGATTGAAAAATGGTATAAGCCAGAAGTGGTTTATGGGGGAAGAATGGAATCATAACTATTGTCCGAATGCCATAGATCCCACACTGTTTTTTGATGCACAGGGTCAAAGGCTCTATATGGTTTATGGTTCCTGGTCCGGAGGAATTTATCTGCTGGAAATGGACAGAGAGACAGGAGATGCAAAGTATCCCGGAACGGATTCTGTTGATAAAATAAGCGGAAATTATGTGGACCGGTATTTTGGTATTCACCTTGCAGGCGGAAACCATCAGTCAGGGGAAGGACCGTATATTGTCTATGATAAGGAAGCCGGATATTATTACTTATATGAGACATATGGAGCATTGACCGCCAATGGAGGCTATAACATGCGCATGTTCCGGTCAAAAGAGGTCACGGGGCCTTATCTGGATGCAGCAGGGAATCGTGCAGCGGACAGTTATAGGAATAATGATCAGTATGGCGTTAAGCTGATCGGTAATTATAAGCTTGCAGGCACCAATACAGGGTACAAAGCAGCCGGACATAACTCGGCATTTATTGATGAAGACGGGCAGCATTATCTGGTTTACCACCAGAGGTTTGACCAGGGTACGGAATATCACGAGGTCCGGGTTCACCAGCAATTTCTCAATCAAAAGGGATGGCCGGTGACGGCTGTGTACGAGAATCGGAATGAAAAGGCAGGCCATTACCCGGACAGCGATATTACAGGCACATATGAATTTATGAATCATGGTCTGGATACTTCACCCGGAATGATCAGTCCGGAATCAATTACTTTACTGGCGAACGGAAAAATTGGAGGTGACAGGGAAGGAACGTGGAAAAAAATAAAAGGTGACCGGTATGATTATATTACCATCAATATGGAGGGTACGGAGTATCATGGAGTATTCTTTAAGCAGCATAATGAAAAAACGGCGGCAGAACAGGTGATGACGTTCACTGCTGTTGGAGATAACAACACCTGCATATGGGGGAGCAGGGAGTAATGAGCTGCGCAGTATATTTGAAAAAACAGTATTGTATGAAAACATGAATTCATGTATGATGATAGTTAGAATAAAGAGAAGGTTTTTCATAGTATACTGCGCATCTGCGCGAAAGGATTTGTTATGCTGCATATTAAAAATGTTGAGGAAGGGCTGAAGATTTATATCGCTCTGGGATCGGAACTGAGAATTAAGATTATAAAGCTTTTAATTGAGCACACCGAGCTGAATATGAATGAACTGGCGACCAGTTTAGGAGTGACCAATGGAGCATTGACCAGTCATATTAAGAAACTGGAGGACTGCGGTCTTATTTGTGTGATTTCAGAACACAATGGTCACGGGAACCAGAAAATATGCCGTGTGAATGTGGATAAACTACTGGTGGATATAGCTCCGAAACAAAGTGACGATGGGAAAAACACTTATACCACAGACATCAAAGTCGGATATTTTTCCGATTATGAGGTTCTGCCCACATGCGGTCTGGCCAGCAGCCGGGCAATTATTGGAGAAGTGGATGATCCCCGTTATTTTGCCCATCCGGACCGGTATCAGGCTGACATTGTCTGGTTTACAAAAGGATACATTGAATATGTAATTCCCAATCTTCTGCCACCTCTTCAAAAAATCGACCAGATTACATTTTCTGTGGAAATCGGGAGTGAAGCACCTGGAATTAACAATGACTGGCCTTCCGATATTACCATCAGCATCAACAATGTGGAACTTGGAACGTGGACCAGTCCGGGGGATTTCGGTGATGTTCCGGGAATTTTCACTCCGGACTGGTGGTTCCCTAACTGGAATCAGTATGGCCTGCTCAAGATGATTGTGGTCAATCAGTACGGAACCTTTATTGATGGTTTAAAGATATCTTCCGTTACCATTGATGATTTTAAACTGGATAAACGCAGCCCCATCAGATTAAAATTCCAGGTAAAGGAAGATGCCGTAAATGCAGGCGGGTTGACTATATTTGGAAGCAGTTTTGGAAATTATAACCAGGATATTAAAGTCCGGGTTCACTATAGCCCGGTTAAAGGCAAAAGTGAAGACTGATACAGCAAAACAGAACAAAGACCGGGAAATGATCGTCTGAGGTGACCATTTCCCGGTGCTTTTTTATTTTGTATTTGCCATTTTATTTAATTCATTTGTTAAGGCTAAAACCTCTTCCACACTGGCTGTGGTTTCCTCGATTCCCGATGACTGCTGTTCGGTGTTTTTCATCGTGGAATTGGAGAACTGCAGTGTCTTCGTAATTGATTTTTGTATGTCTTCGGTCAGCTGTACGACTTTCGTTGCAGTATCCTTTGAATTCTGGGAAAGCTTCTGGATCTCGGTGGCAACGACTGCAAAGCCTTTTCCAGCTTCACCGGCCCGTGCTGCTTCAATCGAAGCGTTAAGACCCAGCAGCTTCGTCTGATCTGCAATGCTTTTAATCGAATTGAGGATGACGTTGATCTGCTCTGATATTTGTTTCACATTTAAGATCTCTTTGTTCAGTTCATTCTGATTCTCAACGACCTGGATGGAGGATGCTGCCAGTTCTTCCATTGTCGCCTCGATAACTGTAAATTGATCGACCAGATCCTTACTCATGGATTTTAATTTGTATTTCTGATAACCGATCTGGGAAAGTGAGTTGGCAACAATAAAAAGTACTTCCGCAGCTGCCTGAATATTTTTTTCTGAAGTAATGTTCACTTCATGAAGCGCATTTATGTATTGATCTTCGTTGACTCCA
Organism: Lacrimispora sp. 38-1; assembly: GCF_049890855.1. Lineage (NCBI taxonomy): Bacteria > Bacillati > Bacillota > Clostridia > Lachnospirales > Lachnospiraceae > Lacrimispora > Lacrimispora sp. 38-1. The sequence continues at coordinate 21,547 of NZ_JBANEW010000060.1, forward strand.
ATTTCTCTTGCAACCCGCCTGAATTCATCTTCATTGGGTTTTTTGCTTAAAATCTGTCCGCCCAGAATCGTACCGATCAGCTCGCCTTCCACGATGATGGGGGCTGCAAAATCAATGAGGCCTGAATGGCATTTAAAGATATAGGGCCGTCCCAGTCTGGCTGCTTCCTGACCGCCCCTTTTATGGGAGGCGGCACAACGGCTATCTCCAGTCCTCGTCGAATGCGTGTATTGTGCACAGATTCTTGTGTAAGAACTTGGATTTGTAACCGGATTCCCCTCCCGGTCTACAGCTACGCTTGCAAGATTCATACTTTCTGCAAAATTATCAAGAAATTTCTGCAGCAGACTTATTTCCATTACATCTGAAAGATTGATTTCCGAAAGTGTTTTATAAACATTGTCATTATTATTCATCTTCATGCTATGTCCTCCGTTAACGTTGAAATTTGATAAAAAATGTTGAAATATGTCGAAAGATTTTACATAAATTTTATCACAAAACGAGTGATTTGTATATATAATTTGAGATTTTTTTATCGATAGTGATTCTTATGTGGAAAAATTTACCAATAAACAGACTTAATCGGTAGGATATCTATGTATAGATTTGCGCTTTTTTATCAATAAGATTAAAATGATCAATATCACGGATACATTATTTACAATGTACGCAATATCCGGTCCTGCTGCAGACGAAAGAAAACCGGAATAAAGGATTCCCAGTGGTATCAGAAGATTTGAACTAAATGTCAGTAAAGCAAAAAAACGTCCCTGGTATTCCAGGGGAGTATGTATTTGCAAATACGAACTCAGCGGCACATTTACGCATGTAGTAATAAATCCAATGAAGAACTGTAATATTAGAAAAACGCAAAAGTATAATTGTTTCATGGGATAGAAGAGGAAGGATAGTGCTCCGATTCCAGCCATGAGTATGCTGTCTGTAATAATGAAGTGATACATGTAATCCTGTAGTTTTATTTTGCTGTTCTTAAAAATAAACAAGCCTGCCATAAAGGTTCCGATAATAGCTGAAGTGTACGTAAATCCATATAATTCTTCAGATATATGATATTTCTGTATGATAATGCCGGGATTCATGATTTCTTCGCTGCCTCCTACGAAAAAATTCAGAGACATAGCTAAAATAAATAAGTTAAGGATATCCTTATTATGGAAGACAAAGTGAAGTCCATCTTTTAAATCTTTATACCAATGGGAACGTTCCAGGCATTCCGATTTACAAAAAGAATACCGGATAAAAAACTCCTGTACGGCAGATATAAAATAAAGGCCTGCCATGATTGCCAGGACAAGCTTAAAACCCCATAAGCCGAAAATAAACGTTCCGAAAACAGGTGCGATAAGTGACGCTGCATTATCCCCGAAACTTTTGATTCCATTGAAATTTTCAATGGTTTCTGCAGAAACAAGTTCTGTAAACAAGACCTTTGATGCAATTTCAAAAATATTAGAAATAATATTAATCGCAATGGTGACCATTAAAAGAATTCCTGGATATATATCTTTTAAGCCATAAGTCAAAAGTAAGATAAAATATAACAAAGATGTAAGCAAATCACATACTACTATTATATTTTTTCTGCTAAGCCGATCAACGGCCAGTCCTAAGAACGGGGTGGCAATTATTGCAGGAATTGTAGACAATGTGAAAAAAAGTCCGGACCATGCCAGGTTCCCTTTTCCTGTCTCATAGTCAGCTCCTTTAAATGGCTGCATTCGAAGATGCATTTCCTGTATAATAATTGATATTATACAACACATAGAGATATATGTCTATTAAAACATAAACAAAATGAAAACATGTCTATATAAATGTGAAAAAAATGAAGGTGTATTCTTGTGATAAGCAAAACTGTTTGATTGCATGTTTCAAGTAATGGTATAATCATATAAGATAGTAAAAAGGAGTGAGCATATGAAACTGAAGAATGTACTTCTCGCTGTTGCAGATATAGAAAAATCCAAGGCCTTTTACAGAGATTTATTCGGTCTTGGCGTAGTAACGGACTTTGGGGAAAATGTGATTCTTACAGAAGGACTGGTTTTGCAGGAGAAGAGTGCCTGGGAGAGTGGAGTGGACAGCACGGTGCACTTTGGAGGATATGACAAAGCCCTTTATTTTGAGGAATACGATATGGAACGTTTTCTTAACAGACTGGAAGATTCCATCTATCCCATTGAATATTTAAATCCATGCTTTGAGCGGGACTGGGGGCAGAAAACGGTCCGGATTTTTGATCCGGACCGTCATATACTGGAAATTGGCGAAGCTATGTCTGCTGTAATAGCCAGACTGCTGCGGTTGGGGATGACGCCCGGGGAAACGGCAGCAAAGACAAGGGTGCCCCTTTCTGTAATACTGGAGATTAACAATAAATAATTAAAGATGTAAGGTTGACTTTACAAGCGAATGATTGTATACTCTGTGTAAGGTTAACATGACAAAGAAGAGAGGTTTAAATATGAAGAACCGGATCAGGCAATTGCGGGAGGAAAAGGGGCTTACGCAGGAACAGCTGGGCGAGCTGGTTGGAACCTCCAGGCAGGCAATCAATGCAATTGAAACAGAGAAGTTTGAACCATCCATTTGGCTTGCTTATGATATTGCCAGTGTTTTTGAACGTCCCATTGAGGATGTATTTTTATTTGAGGAAAGCGAAAGAAAATCAAGAGCGGATAAAAGCAGGAGGGATAAGAATGGCTGTCAGGAAGCTGCGGTATAATGATGATGAGATTCTTCGAAAACGCTGTAAAGAAGTAACGGTTATCGATGACAGAATCAGACAGAACCTTGATGATATGCTGGAAACCTTACATCATACAGAGAACGGAGCTGCCATAGCAGCCAATCAGGTAGGAATCTGTAAGAGACTGGTAGTCATAGATTACTGTGACCGTCTGTTAAAGCTGGTAAATCCGAGAATCATCGGGTGCAGCGGGGAGCAGGAGTGTATCGAAGGCTGTCTTAGTTTTCCCGACCGTTTTGTAAAGACCATCCGCCCGAAGAAAGTCACCATCGAGGCACTTGATGAGAACGGGAATGAAATCATGGTCACCGGAGAAGATGAACTGGCAAAATGCTTCTGCCATGAACTGGAGCATCTGGACGGAATCATATTTTTAGATAAGGCCATAGAAGAAGTTGACCTTTAGAATAGAAGAAATGGATCGCTTTTTGGGGAAATTGATACAGGAATAAGC
>NZ_JBANEW010000061.1:0-137207 GCF_049890855.1 Lacrimispora sp. 38-1
TTGGTTTCCTATCAGAACGAAAACGGCATGTGGCATACGGTAATCGATGATAATACCTCTTACGTTGAGGCAAGTGCAACCTGCGGTTTCGGATATGGAATATTGAAAGCAGTACATCTGGGACTTGTGGATCCCTCTTTTGAAGCCAGTGCCAGAAAAGCACTTTTGCCCGTTCTTCAGTGTATCGACGCAGAAGGTGTGGTGCATCAGGTATCCTATGGTACTCCCATGGGAAGAGAAAGTGTACAGTTCTATAAAGATATTGAACTTCGCCCAATGCCATACGGACAGGCAATGGCTATGCTGTTCCTGTTAGAAGCATCAAAATAATATAAAATAAAGGGCGGATCCATTTACGGCAATCCGCTCTTTTGCTTTGGAGGATAAAAAATGAACAAAGACTTTGAGATACTGGCAGCCTATAAACCTGTTGTTATGCAGGATAAAAAGGAGCCATTTTCCATTACTGCCATGGGCTGTACCATTTTTCGGGAAACAAAGAGAAGCAGTTCCTTTCCCAAACGTGAAATCGTGATTAACAGGGAAGAAGTGGATTTTGCCATTGAGTATGCGATCTGGTATGATTTTGATATTCAGCATTTATATGAGCTGGAGCATGTCTGGGTTTACGTAAAACAGGACGGAACTGTAAAAAAGGTAGAAGCCAGCTTCCACGGCAAATTTTTAAATATGGTGGATCTGGATCATGGAGAGCTGATACTGAAAGACGGTACCCATCCGGTGGTCTATGCACAGCCAGGCAAGCATGCGCTTGTGCCTGATCCCCGGGTAATCCGCATCATTCCCGACTGGCTGGAAAGCTGTCAGGAAAAGGCTGGAATGGACGGCGTTCTTGTTCAGGATATGTTCGAGGATCAGATTCATACAGATGATGACCTGCAGAAAATGACGGAAACATATATTAAGGAAGTATTTGGTTTTTGTCCCTCCATGGAATTTGAACCATTTATTTTAGAAGATGAGAAGCTGATGACCTGGGATGATCTGAAAAAATCCATTCCTGAACGGGTTAACAGGCAGATTGATATCATTAGAGCTCACTTTAATAATTAAAAAGAGGTGGTACCGCACAAAACAGCAAGTGGGGCACCACCTCTTTTGGACTAATAGGCTGCAGGAACCGCCCGAAGTGAAATGGTATGCTTAAAGCAGGTGAAGTCAGTAAAATAGACTGTATAGCAGTCCTGTGAGCGTCCCTGGCTTCCGAACTTGCCTGCTACATAGTTATGGGAGCCAAAGCCGGGGCCGGCTGTTATGGCGTATTTGCCCTTTGAGGCAGTCACTGTTCCTTCTTTTGCTACGATTCCACCGCCGGCATTGCCCTCGGCAATAAAATACGGGGATTCCACGCGGCATCCTGCATCAAATGCAAGTTCCACACGAAGAGGAGCGCGGTCAATTCCGGCAGTTTCTATGGTGATATCAACGCCATCCTCTGCCTCTGCAACGGTAATTACAAAATTCATATCAGGTCCGTTTAACTTTTCTCTTTTCGAATGATCCATTTTCCACCAGTCTGAAGTATCCTGTGGTTCCTTAAAAGGCAGATAATACCAGCCAGCCATCTTCTGATTCAGAACGAACCCCTCTTCTTCTGGAAGCTGTACCAGGTTTTCAGGAACAAAATATCTGTGCTCACAGAAGCTGGCCCCGATTTTCATGCTGACGCATAAATCCCCATGGAGAAAATAGAGAAAGGAGGGACTGCTTTTTAATATGGAGCAGGAATAAGCTTCTCTCCGAAGACGTACAATTCCGGAATCGGTATAGTGGCGGCAGTAGTTTGTAAGAATCTTACTTTCCTCATATTCAAATTCTTCCAGTTCCGGATAAAGCATGAAATGGATCAGCCAGTCCAGAGGTCCGATTCCCTTCGCAACGGCCTGGTCCATGATAAAGCAGGCAGCCTGCAAAAAGGTTTCATTGTGGAATTTAATCCCCATATATAAATATTCCAGATAATAACCGGTTGGATAGATCTTAGTCCCCCGGTCCTGTCTTGTGGAGTTATTAGTAAAGATACTTCCATCGGGTTCAATATAATGAAGCATCATGGTTAAGTTTCTTTTTACAGGTTCATACCAGGAATCGTCATCGGTTGCAGCGGCCAGCAGCATCATGGCGTTGTTATTCACCAGGTTATAGCCTCCTGCAGAACGTTCTGCATATTCTCCGTCTTCGTTGCAGTCACAACCTTCAATTAAGAATTTTTCGGCTCCCTTTTTCATGGAATCGTCTGATGTGAGACGGTAAAGCATCATTAAGACGGAAGCAATGGCCCAGCGGTGATTGGGAGTGTGGAATCCTCCGTTTATCATCGCTTTTCCTCCTTTCACCAGTATGGACTCCATAACTGGAAGAAGAGTGGAAAGCATGTTTTTTTCTAAAGCGGGGCATTCGTCTTTCTGGGACAGCCGGTTTAAGTAGATATATGCAGGAAGAAGACCGTCAAGGCAGAATGCGGTATCTGCACCGGAATAAAAATTACAGTTTATAAGATCAAAAAAGCCGTTTTCCCGCTGCCCTCTGGCGATGTAGGAAAGAGCGATGGTAATTCTTTCGTAAACCGTTTCGCTGCCGTAAAATCTGCTCTTATGGTTAAATAAGCATGCGGTCATGGTGGTTACTAAAAATATGGCAAGCTTTGGTTCCACCAGCCCGTCATGGTCCCGAAAACCTCCGTAGAACTCCGAAGTCTGATCCATGACCTGCTGATTCATTATTTCTTCTGTTTTCCGGTCACTGTATATAATGATTCTTTCGTAATGTTTTTTCATAGAAACTCCATTCTCCGCAGTCTGCGGTTCCAGTTCTTTGCCGCTTTTATTGTATCATGGGAATAGGACAGGGACAATGCAGATGTTGCCAAGTTGCTTTTTAAAGTTCGTAATAATTGCGGTTCTTTTTTGGGGGTGAACAGGAATGATTGATACTTACCTTATTTAATAAAGAATAAAAAATGGAGCACCGCAGGATTGGGGAAATACGGTACTCCTAAGAAGAGTTACATAAAGTATAACGCATGAAATCGTTTAAGTAAAGATAAATATATAAATTTTTTTATTAATTAGTGAAAACTTTATAAAAACAATGTGTAATTGCGATTATATAAGTGAGAACAGCAATGTTATTTTGCAGTTGAAAATTTATTTCATATCAGAAATGGAGTTGCATAGATTATACCATATGCTCCACCCGAAATAACCGGAGGTAGGAATGGATAAAATTCTGGACAATCGATATTATGATCTAATCATCAGTAATGCATTGGTTACTTCATATAATACCGGTGATAACATTACGATAATGAACGATCTGTTTTCTCTGCTCCACATACCAAAGGATCGTATGGATCCTTGTGATCTGGGAGTGAATCCTTATCACAGCTTTCCAAAGCTGTATACTCTGGAATCTTTAGTCAGCACGGAAAATCCCGGTGAAGAGCAGGAAGAGATAAACCCTGCAGCGGGACTTTTTGGAAGAGGAGTCATAGTAGGGATTGTTGATACAGGAATTGATTACCGCCATCCCTGTTTTATGAACAATGATAAAACTACCCGTATTCTTTCAATCTGGGATCAGACAGTTGAGGGCACGCCGCCCAGGGGGTTCGCTTTCGGCTCAGAATACACAAAGGAACTGATTAATTTTGCTCTTTTATCTCAATATCCTTATACCATCGTTCCGAGTAAGGATACCTATCGGCATGGGACCGCCATTGCCAGCATTATTGCAGGGCGTCCCAATGAGAAGGAAGGCTTTTCCGGTGTAGTGCCTCAGGCGGATATCGTGGTGGTAAAACTGAAGGAGGCAAAAGAAAATTTAAAAAGACTTTTTTGCGTTGGAACAGATGCACTGTGTTATCAGGAATCTGATATTATTATGGGAATCAGGTATTTAATAAACGTGGCAAACAGGCTGAACCGGCCGCTGGTTATCTGTCTTGCCCTGGGAACAAGTCAGGGGGGACATGATGGACGTGGGGCTTTAAGCACGTACTTAGAGAGTCTGGTGCAGCTGCCAAAGATAAGCATTATAACATCGGCTGGAAATGAGGGAAACAGCCGCAGACATTATTTTGGAGAAATTGCAAAAGAACCGTATGCTGAAACCATTCAGCTGAATTCCGGTGGGATTGACAGTGAATATTTCATGGAGATCTGGCCTTATATACCTTCTGGACTCTCTGTGCAGCTAACGGCTCCAACCTTTGAGACCTCTGAGGTTATAAATCCCTGGAAAGGAGATTGCCGCAAACTATCTTTTCAATCCATAAAGACGAATATCTGGGTGAACAATATTCTTTTTGAAGAAGGGACGGGAAATCAGTTCATACTTCTCCGTTTCCGGAATATGATATCAGGGATTTGGTACATCAGACTGTTTAGTGAAGATCTGGCGCCTTTTTCGTTCCACTGCTGGCTTCCTTCGGGTAATTTGATTTCAAATGAAACCTATTTTGTCAATTCAGACCCTAATACAACGATTACCATGCAGGGAGATACAGCCAGTGTACTGACTGTTACGGCATACAATCAAAATGATGGAACGATTCTGGCAGAATCCAGCAGAGGATATACGAGACTTGAGCAGATAAAACCGGATCTGGCAGCACCAGGATACAGACTTCCATGTGCCATACCGGATTTTCAGTACGGAACGGTAACTGGAACCGGAGTGGCAGCCGCTTATGCAGCGGGGATAGCCGCCATGATTATAGAATGGGCATACTTCAAAGGTAATTATACGACAGTTACAGGCAATCAGATCAGCCGTTTGATGATGAGAACAGCAGACAGGGATCCCAGTTATGTTTATCCCAATCGAATATGGGGTTATGGGAAGCTCAATGCTGAGAATATCTTTAAAGAAATATTAATCTTTTAATATTTTGCTATTTCCTGATTCTTATTGGCGGGTTATCGGTAACCCGGCCCGCCTACTTCCCGTCGCTTAATTCTTTTCTGACTCTGGGGTTGATTCCCCTGCGTTTCATCTCACTTAAGATGTTCTCAAATTCGTCCGGCGGAGCAGCTGGAGTTTCCATATCTTTGCTTGCTGCTTCCAAACGGTCAAATTCTTCAGCCAGTTTTTTTTCTTTTTTGAAATTCATAATTATCACCTCCAGGTGAATTATAAATGAATTATATATTAAACAATATAGAAAATATTAAGTTACTCCAGTATTAGGGACAATTGACAAAGGATAATGGCGGGTATCCGGTATTCGGTCCCGCCAATGGATAACAAAGGAACTATAAATATCAGGAATGCAAAATGCCAGTAAACCGATTTAATATATTGTATATATTTATTTGACCATATCCCCAAATATTATTTGGATAAACGTATAGATTGCTGCGCTGGGCTTCCCGTATAATCATTCGATTGATTTGAATACCGGTGACAGCGGTAAAGTTCCCTTTGGTATAAGCCCATTCCATGATCATGGCAATTATTCCGGCAGTATGCGCTGCGGCAGCGCCTGTTCCTGTAAGCGTGCTGTACTGATCCTGTGGTATTGCACAGGAAAGCTGGAATCCGGGAGCTGCAATATCTGGTTTAATGAGACCGCTTCTTGTATAACCTCTTCCAGATTCAGCCAATATGGTATTATTGTACTGATTATAGGCAGTAACAGTCAGAACGCTCATAGCATTTCCCGGTGTGGTTATTGTTGTATTAGGATCCCCCATCAAAAAAAATGTTTCATCGGAAATCAGATTACCAGATGGAAGCCAAGAGTGAAACGAATAGGGTTCATTTTCATTATTACGAACCCGGAGCTTCCAGGTTCCTGGAATAGGATTTTCAAACCGTATTAAAATTACAGGATCTCCGGAAATACTCTCGAAGGCGATATTGTTAACCCATATAAAACTCTGGTTATCTTCAAAAATAAATCCCTGACAATCACTGAGTGATGGATATACGATCTGCGTGGGTACCAGATTTGGGGGAGTAATCTCTATGGAGAATCTCTGAGGTGCATATGGCCAGATTTCCATAGAAAACCGTCTGTCACTGTTCCCTATATTTAATTCGAAGTCACTGTAGTAGGGTTCAGAAACAGTATTGTTGTAATAATGCCTGTTATTGCCGCCTTCGTCTCCGGCAGCAACAGAAATTCCGATTCCGGGATAACGTGCAATCATGTCCAGATAAGTACTCAAGGGATCATAACCATCGTGCCCTCCATGGCTGCTCCCAAGAGCGATGCATATGACAAGAGGGCGGTTTAAGTTTTGCGATACCGTAATAAGGTAACGTATGCCAAGCATGATATCAGATTCCTGGAAGCATAATGAATCTGGCGGAGCAAAAAAGATATTTTTAAGATTCTGCTTTGCTTCCTTTAACTTTACCACTACCAGATCCGATTCCGGAACAATTCCTGAAAAGGATTGATAGGAATTGGGATTTCCTGCAATAATGCTGGCAATCGCTGTTCCATGCCCATTTGTGTCCGTTGAGGGAACAACTTCGAAGGGATCTCTCGACATTAATGCGTTATTAATGCGACTTTTACTGTATTCCGTACCAAACGTAAAGTTAGAAGGCGGTAAGTCTTCCTGTATTGTCTGATCCCATATTGACAGGATGCGGGTGGATCTGTCGTTGTTTAAAAATGCGGGGTGTTGATAATCAATACCGGTATCTATGATACCAACGATAATTCCACGCCCGGTCAAATTGAAATCTGAGTAGACCAAAGCTGGATGAAGATCAGGCTTTTCCATGCTCAGGGGTGATATCAGTGTAAACAGTGCAGGAAGAGTTTCATAAGGGCTTTGCTCCAGACTGCAGGCTTCTTTTTCATATTTCATAACATGCCGTAATGAGTGAAGACTGTTTAATAATGTTATATCATCTCTGTCATAGGAAGAGATGGTAGCATTATTTACGATTAAGTCATAATAGTCATCATCTAATATTTTTAACAAGATTATTCCCCTTCTGATTTGACAGATTTGTAATATATTTTATGCTTTGGGGGGGGAGTTATGAAAAAATTCTGCCTGAAATACAAAAACACCGGAATACCTCGCATTAACAAGGAATTCCGGTGTTTCCATCATTTCATGATTCATGCGGGTAACAGGACTTGAACCTGCACGGTCTCCCACCAGAACCTAAATCTGGCGCGTCTGCCAATTCCGCCATACCCGCTGACAGCAAACAGAACATATTTAAATGAGACACCGGGGATTCGAACCCCGGACAACTTGATTAAAAGTCAAGTGCTCTACCACCTGAGCTAGTATCCCATACTGGGCTAGTTGGATTTGAACCAACGAATGCAGGAGTCAAAGTCCTGTGCCTTACCGCTTGGCGATAGCCCAATAACATCTCCTGATAAAAAAAAATTCCCTTTAAGGGAAAGGTGAGTACAGGGATTCGAACCCTGGGCCTCCAGAGCCACAATCTGGCGCGATAACCAACTTCGCCATACCCACCATAAAAAGCTTCACACTGCTGGTTAACAGTGTGAAACGAGCCTGAAGGGATTTGAACCCCCGACCCACGGCTTAGAAGGCCGTTGCTCTATCCAACTGAGCTACAGACTCAAGAGCGGGTGATGGGAATCGAACCCACGTATCCAGCTTGGAAGGCTGGTGTTCTACCATTGAACTACACCCGCAAAGGTTTTGAGAGATAACTGACTTGATATCTCAAGTCGGGGTGACAGGATTCGAACCTGCGACTTCCTGGTCCCAAACCAGGCGCTCTAGCCAAGCTGAGCCACACCCCGAAGGTTTTTGCGTCTTTATTTTTACTTCTTTTCCGCAACGCAAGAGTTATTATATATGATGGATATAGATTTGTCAACAATATTTTGGAAAAAAAATAAAATTCAAAAAAAGCTGATATTTGCGGGATTTCGGAAGAGTGTGAGAAGAAGAAATAATATTCCTGATATGGGAGGAACCGGCAGGTACATAAATGTTCCTGCCGGTCTGAGTATGAAAAATAAAAAGTCAATGTTAAAAGGGTGGGGTTCCTTTACAAATATCAGTATACCCCGGAATTATGACATAAGTTTGACCAGTCGATAAAGATTTCATAAAAAAACTAAAAGAATTCTAAGTAATGTTTGAAAAAAATGAAAGTTTTTCCAAATGAGAGAGTTTTGAAGAAATCCCTGTTCCATGTATCCTTTCCTATGATATAATTACAGGAGACAGGGAAACGGGAAAATACAGCCGGAGGAGTACTTATGAGATACTGGGATATTTTTGAAAGTGAACTGGGACCAATTAAAGTTGTATGTGATGACGAAGGGGTCTTAGGCGTGGAGTTTAACAGAGAAGGGCTTAAGGAGGGACAGCAGAAAACCACAGAGCTGACTAAGAAAACAGCTCTTCAGCTGAAAGAGTATTTAAGTGGTGAACGAACGGAGTTTGATCTTCCGTTAAAACCTCAGGGAACAGAGTTCCAGAAAAAGGTATGGGAGGCGCTTTTAACGATACCCTATGGACAGACAAGAAGCTACAAAGAGATTGCTGTACAGATTGGAAATGAAAAAGCCTGCCGCGCGGTAGGTATGGCCAATAACCGCAACCCCATCTCCATAATTATCCCCTGTCACCGTGTAGTCGGTGCAGACAAAAGCCTGGTGGGATATGGAGGCGGACTGAATATAAAGATAAAATTGTTACATCTGGAGTGTCCGGGTGTCACCTGGAAAAATTATTAAGAATTCATTGTGTTTCTTTCGGTTCGTTTAAAATGCTATACTTTCCGGGCTGATCATGTTATAATCCTCCACGTCACCAGAAAAGAATTTTATGATGAGGAGTGATTCTATGAGAAAAAATAAGATCTTTGCAGGAATCGTGATTGCGATGGCAGTAATGATGTCAGCTACAGCCTGCGGAAAGAATAATACGAAAGCGGATACAAAGCAGGAGACAAAACAGGAGACACAGGCAGAAGCAGGCTCAGAAGAGACCACAGCGGTAAATGCTGATGTGACAGGTTCCGGTCAGGAAACCCAGGTGGGTGAGGAAACATCGGAGGAAGAGGAAACAAAAGAAACCCAGCCGATCACAGCCAATGATGCGGGAGATATTAAGGAAGGCTTATTTACTTCAAAATCCGGCAAATACGAAATCATGCCTCCAAAGGGATGGTCTCTTGATGAAGACGGAGACGAGAGTGTGGTAGCAATTACTTCACCTAACGGCGAAGATTACCTGGAAGTTACTTATGTACAGGGAGATGATGCAGACGGAGCCCGTGAAGTTTATCCGGCTACCATGGATGAATATAAGAAGTTAATCAGCCGTGGTGAGGATATGGAGTTTGTCCGTTATGATGTGAAAAACAGCAGTGACGGCAGTCAGACCTTCCGGTATGCACTCCGGTATAAGACACCGCAGGATGGGGTCCGCTATTATGCCATTTCCGGTTCTTACAACGCAGCGACTAAAACCTATATCAGTGCAGCAGGAACCATCGCATCAACCGACAGCGGCGTAGAAGAGCAGATCGAAGCAGCTTTGGATTCCCTGAAGCTGAAATAACATTTTAATCATTTAATAGAAAAGAGTATGGGGCGGTAACCGGTAAGTGTGGTTATCGCCCCATGTTTTTATAAGTGAATCTTTATTCCGTTTAACAGCTGTACATCCTCTTCCTGATGAGTGCTGATCAGAACGAGTTTATTCTTGCATATTTCCTTTATATAGGAAATTACCAGCTGTTTTGTATCCTCGTCAAGACCCGTAAAAGGTTCATCCATGATTACCATATCAAAAGGTACTGAGAGAGCGCGTATAATGGCCACACGGCGCTTCATTCCTCCGCTCAGGGTTGATACCGGCCTGTTCAGAGATTCTGCAGGAAGCAGCCGTCCCAGCGCTTCCACAGCCTTTTTATGATTCCCGGCAGAAGGAGGCATCACCATTGTCACATTCTCTGCCGGAGTGAATGCTTCACACAGACGGTTTTCCTGAAATACAGCGGAAATTCTTTTTTTCTTCAGACCGTTTATCTCCCCTGAATCTGCATCTAAGAGTCCCAGCAGAATACGAAACAGTGTTGTTTTTCCCGATCCGGATGGTCCCATAAGGCAGTAAATATTGCCTGAGACCAGATGGAGACTGACATCGTCAAGTACGGGGAGTTCATGAAAGGACTTGGACAGCTTGCTGATTATGAGTTCCATTTGGATCGCCCCTCTCGTTTTTTATGTCTGAAACCGGGAGATGCCAGGCTTAAAAGCCATAGGAAGAAGGTTTCAAACATCATGCTTAACAGGATAATCACCAGTGTCCAGGCAAATAAATCCGCAGTGCTTAAATAAATCTTGGCAAGATAAAGCTTTTCACCAATGGAGTGAAGAGGAACACCGATGACTTCTGCAGCAATTCCGGATTTCCAGCTCATTCCCAGTGCCACCCTGCAGCCGCTTGCCAGGTAGGGGAGCAGTGCGGGGCGGTAAAGGTAGAAAAGCTTTTTTAGTCCGGGCATCTGGAAAACTTCTGCCATCTCAAGAAGCTGTAGGTCCGCGCTTTGGATTCCGGCCATGGTCTGTATATAGATTATGGGGAATACAACAAGAAATGCGATTATCACGGAGAGATTTTCAGATCCCGCCCAGATTAACGCCAGTATGACAAACGAGGCGACTGGAACCGATTTGATCAGTGACATAACAGGCGATAAAAAATCATCGATGAGAGGAAAGCGGCAGGCGGCTCCGCCGGCGAGAATCCCGGCTGCAAAAGCCATGAGAAATCCAAGACTGATTTTTCCGAAGGAAAAGCCGATGGTTTTCCAGAAATCCGCCAGTCCGGCCTGCCGGATTAAAGCATATAAGACCTCAGGCGGACCAACCAGTATTATGCTGTTGTGCACTGCCATACTGGCCGCCTGCCATACCAAAAGCCAGAATAAGATGATTCCGGCTTTTTTAAACCGGAGTATGCCTGCTTTCATAATCGGATCTCCTTAGAGGGTTTCATTACTGCATGTAGTAGAAGTCGTCACCAGGCAGTGATCCTCCTACTGTCTGGGGGTCCATTTCAAAAATCACATTTAAATATCCGCTTAAAAGGGATTTCATTTTTTCACCGTCAACATAGGTAATGCTGCAGTAAGGAATGGCTTTTTCCGCAACAGGAGCCTTTTCGATGATTCCTGCAGCAGCCACTAAAGCAGCAGCCTCACTTACGTTAGTATTGGCAAATTCTGCAGATTCTTTGTGTTCGGCAAGAAACTGGTCAATTGCGTCTTTATGATCCTTTAAAACTTCATTTCTGCAGACCGTAACTCCGGTTACCAGACTTCCGCTGCCTTCTTTGGCAGAAGCATCCCACTCTTTTGTTAAATCAAGCACCATTTTTAACTGATCGTTCTGGGCCATGGCAGCTGTAACAAAGGGCTGGGGGAGAAGACCTATGGCATCGGGCTTCTCTTTTAAAACAGCGGCTACTTCAGCGGCCTCTGATTTATATTCCAGCTTCACGTCATCAGAGGACAGTCCGTTTGCCTTAAGAACGTGGGCCAGGGCGTAATCAGGGGTTGTTCCTTTTCCTGTTAAATAGACGGTCTTTCCCTTTAAGTCAGCTGTAGTATGAATGGAATTATCAGCAGAGACTGCATAAAGCACGCCCATGGTATTGATATTAAGAACGGTTACATTATGATTGGTTTTGGTGTAAAGAATGGATGCCATATTGGCTGGAATGAGAGCCACATCCAGCTCTCCGCTTACAATTTTGCCAAGGAGTTCATCGGCTGCGGTTACCATGGTAAATTCATAGGAATTTCCGGTTTCGCCTTTCTTTGCCTTGTCCATCAGCTGAACCAGTCCCATGGAAGTAGGGCCTTTCAGGGAGCCGATTCTTAAGGTGTAAGTGTCTGCGGAGTCTTCAGCTTTCTTCGTTGTTTCCGGTGCTTTTGTTGTTTCCGGAGCTGCTGATGTCTGGGCCGCAGATGTGCTTTCCTGTGCAGGTGCGGATGTCTGGGGACTGTTTTTTGCACAGCCGGTTAAAAGGGCGGCTGTCATTGCAAGTGCTGCAAGTGCTGATAAAACTTTTTTCATAATGATCCTCGCTTTCTGTCCGTACCATTTATATTGGTTTTCCATGCAAACAGATGAAAAAAAACCACGCCGACAGGCATGGATTTCCGGTTTGACGTATTCTCCTCGCCTTCTCCGTCAGGTGTTCCTTTCGGGTTAGTACGAACAGGTAAAGTATACCATTTTTCAGCCTTGTTTGTCAAAATATTATGCAGAATTTCGTGGAAATGTGTTATACTTGTAACACCTGCAGGAAGTGACTATGTCAGGATTTTGAAAGGAGAAAAAACAATATGAACGATGTATATGAGAAGCTGTTAAGCTGTTTAAAAAGTGTACGGGAGAAAACTGATTTTGTTCCCGAAGTGGCCCTTATTCTTGGTTCCGGACTTGGGGAATATGCAGAGGAGATCGAAGTGGCTGCCACGATAGATTATAAAGACATTGAGGGATTTCCGGTATCAACTGTAGCCGGTCATAAAGGAAGATTTATCTTTGGTTATGTAAATAAAGTTCCTGTTGTAATCATGCAGGGCCGGGTTCATTATTATGAAGGCTATCCCATGACGGATGTGGTGCTCCCTGCACGGCTTATGGGACTTATGGGTGCAAAGATTCTGTTTTTAACCAATGCCAGCGGAGGCGTAAACAAGGAGTTTAAGCCGGGTGATTTTATGCTCCTTAAGGATCACATCGCAACATTTGTCCCCTCACCGTTAATCGGAGCCAATATCGGGGAACTGGGGACCAGATTCCCGGATATGAGTGATATTTACCGCAAAGAACTGAGAACGGTAATTAAGGAAGCGGCGAAGGAAGAGGGAATTGAGCTGCAGGAGGGCGTTTATTTACAGCTCACAGGTCCTGCCTATGAATCTCCTGCCGAAGTGCAGATGTGCCGGATCCTGGGAGCGGATGCGGTTGGAATGAGCACTGCCTGTGAGGCTTTGGCTGCAAACCATATGGGCATGAAGGTGTGCGGTATTTCCTGTATTACCAATATGGCCTGCGGTATCATCGACCAGCCGCTAAGCCACGTGGAAGTGCAGGAGACGGCAGACCGGGTAGCACCGCTGTTTAAGAAACTGATTACGGCATCCATTACGAAGCTTGCCGGCAAATAAGGAGGAAGGGGCCTATGGATCGGATGCTGGCGGAACGGATTTTTGCTGCGTCAGGGAGAAAGAAGCCTTCTCTGGTATTAAAGAATGCCAGAGTGGTGAATGTATTTACTTCAGAGCTGGAAGACGGTGATATCGCCATTGAGGGCGGATATATTGTGGGAATCGGTTCCTATGAGGGGGAGACTGAGGTGGATTTGGGCGGTAAAGTGGTTTGCCCGGGGCTGATTGACGGACATATTCATCTGGAGAGCTCCATGCTCTCCCCGGAGGAGTTTGCCAAGACCGTCATACCCCATGGGACTTTAGCAGTGATTACAGATCCTCATGAGATTGCCAATGTGGCAGGAACAGAGGGAATTCAGTTTATGATGGAACATTCCGGGAACCTGGATTTAGACGTATACTTCATGCTCCCTTCCTGTGTTCCTGCAGCAAAGCTTGATGAGTCAGGAGCCGTTTTGACAGCGGATGATCTTGCTCCATTTTATAGTGAGAAACGGGTGCTGGGACTGGCAGAACTAATGGATTTCCATGGAACAATACAGGCAGATCCCGGTATAATGGAAAAAATAACCAGTGCCACAGACCACGGGCGGCTGATTGACGGACACGCACCATTTCTATCCGGAAAGCAGCTGAATGCATATATAACAGCCGGTGTCCGGTCTGATCACGAGTGCTCCTGTATGGAGGAAGCAGTAGAGAAGATGAAACGGGGACAGTGGGTTATGATACGGGAAGGTACAGCAGCCAGGAATTTAAAGGCTCTGCTGCCCCTGTTTCAAGAGCCCTATTATCATCGCTGCATGCTGGTAACCGATGACAGGCATCCGGGAGAATTGTCACGTCTTGGTCATATGGATTATATTGTCAGAAGGGCAATAAAGCTTGGGGCTGATCCGGTGCGTGCAGTGATCATGGCCTCTTATCATGCTGCTCGGTATTTCAGACTGGATCATGTTGGTGCCATTGCGCCCGGATATCAGGCGAATCTGATTGTTGTTTCAGATCTGGCAGAGTTTGAAGTCAGTAAGGTCTACCGGAAAGGGATTCTGATAGCAGAAGACGGAAAGCTTATTGATAACTTCGGAACCGGAACGAAAGAAGACAAACGGATACCAGACAAAGTAGGGGATTCTTTCCGGTTAAGAGAAATTGAACCGGAAGACTTTGCTATGAAAGAAGAGGGAGATACCATAAGGGTTTTATGTCTCACTCCCGGAGAACTGACGACAAAGGAGATGCTCGTTCCCTGGACTGAAAAAATGAAAAGAGATCCTGAGGCTCTTGCTGCCATGGACATTGTGAAAATGGCGGTGATTGAGCGCCACAAAAATACCGGTCATACAGGCCTTGGGTTTCTTTCCGGATACGGACTGAAGCGGGGAGCAGTAGCGACCAGTATTGCCCATGATTCCCACAATCTGATTATAGCAGGGACAAATGACCGGGATATGGCGCTTGCGGGGAATACTGTGAGAATGAACCGGGGAGGCATTGCAGTTGTGGCTGACGGTGAAGTTCTTGGAGCGCTTGCCCTGCCCATTGCAGGACTGATGAGTACAGAGTCTGCCAGGTGGGTTGATGAGCGGCTGGAAGAGTTAAAAAAACAGGTAAAACAGCTTGGGACCGGAACGGAAATCGATCCATTTATGACTCTTGCCTTTGCCAGTCTTCCAGTGATTCCGATGCTGCGGTTAAATACCTGCGGTCTGATTGATGTACAAAGACAGGAGGTTGTGGAATCTATTTTTCTCAGTACTTCAAAAAATACATTTAATAAGTAAAAAAGTATTGATAAAAATATAACAATATGCCATAATGGTCGAAAAGGAAGTTCAAACAGGGGATTTTATTCGGAGGGAGAATATTCATGAGAGTAACAATATGCATAGGAAGTGCATGCCATTTAAAGGGTTCCAGAGAGATCATTGCCCAGCTTCAGAATCTTGTCAGAGAGAAGCATATAGAGGACCAGGTGGATTTAAACGGTTCTTTCTGCAGCGGCAACTGCGTCAATGGAGTATGCGTAACGGTTGACGGTCAGATTTATTCATTAAAGCCGGAAGATACGAAGGAGTTTTTTGACAAAGAAATTCTGGGGAGGCTTTAATCATGGGAATCATTGATTTCAAGGCAACCAAGTGCAAGCACTGCTATAAATGTGTTCGTAACTGTGAAGTCAAAGCTGTCATGATTAAAGATGAACGGGCAGAGATCATGTCGGATAAGTGCATTTTATGCGGAAAATGCATGCAGGTCTGCCCCCAGTCTGCCAAAACGCTTATCAGTGATCTGGATCTGGTTAAAGGATTTCTTAATATCGGATATAAAACGGTTATATCTCTGGCTCCATCTTATATGGGGCTGTTAAAATACAGAACTGCAGGCCAGGTGAACGGTGCACTTAAAAAGCTGGGATTTTCTGAAGTACGGGAGACCTCCGAAGGAGCAGCTGTGGTGACTGCAGAGTATACCAGACTTTTAAAAGAGGGCAGGATGGAGAATATAATTACAACCTGCTGTCCCAGTGTAAATGATTTAATAGAAATCTATTACCCGGCTCTGATCCCTTATCTGGCGCCGGTGGTTTCGCCAATGATCGCCCATGGGAAGATGTTAAAGGAAGAATTCGGCAGGGATACGAAAGTGGTATTTGTAGGGCCCTGTATTGCGAAGAAGAAAGAAGCTGAGGATTTAAGACACGGAGATTATATTGATGCTGTCTTGAATTTTAATGATATAGAACGGTGGTTTGCACAGGAGGAAATAACCATAGAGGACTGTGAGGATATTCCTTTTGTTCATATGAACCCAAGAGTGAACCGGCTGTATCCTGTTACCAGTGGAATTGTCAGTTCTGTGCTGGCAACGGAGGCAGAGCGGGATGGATACCGGAAATTTTATGTTCATGGATGCCGTAACTGCATTGATCTTTGTGAAAGTATGCTTCGGGGAGATATTACAGGGTGTTTTATAGAGATGAATATGTGCTCCGGGGGCTGCATTAAGGGACCGGCAGCGGATCATGAGCACGTATCCAGATTCAAGATAAAGCTGGACATGGAAGAAAACATTGAGAAAGAAGCGGTTCCTGATGAGGAGACCCGGGAGATTTTTCAGTCACTTACTTTTGGAAAGCATTTCTTAAACCGTGCTCCCAGAGACGTCATACCGACAGAACTTCAGATTCAGGAGATTTTAAAGAAGACAGGAAAGACAAGACCGGAAGATGAACTAAACTGCGGAGCATGCGGTTATTCCACATGCAGGGAAAAGGCTGTGGCTGTAATTCAGAAAAAAGCCGAATTAAATATGTGCATTCCATTTATGCACGAAAAGGCGGAATCCTTATCCAATCTTGTTATGGAGACATCACCCAATATTGTACTCATTGTTGATAAGGAGATGAAGATTCTGGAATATTCTGCAGTAGGGGAAAAATATTTCGGAAAGACCAGACAGGAAGCTTTAAATATGTATCTGTATGAACTGATTGACACCTCGGATTTTCAGTGGGTTTACGATACCCATCAGAAGATTCACGGAAAGAAAGTCACATACGGGGAATACAGAATTTCCACCCTGCAGAACATTGTTTATGTAAACAAGGAAGATGTAGTGCTGGCTACTTTTATCGATATCACAAAAGAAGAAGAACAGGCCAGACAGGAATACGAAAAGAAGCTTGAGACCATTGATCTGGCTCAGAAGGTTATTCATAAGCAGATGATGGTGGCTCAGGAAATCGCGGGACTTCTTGGAGAGACTACGGCGGAAACGAAGACCACACTGACTAAACTGTGCAAGTCTCTGTTAGATGAGGGCGGCGAAAGCGAGGTTAAATGATGGGAGTTACCGTTGACGTTGCTTATAAAAGCTTAAATAAATTCAATGAGGTGCTTTGCGGGGACAAGGTGGAGCTGCTCCATACGGAAGATTCCAACATTATGATTCTGGCAGACGGTATGGGAAGCGGGGTCAAGGCGAACATACTGGCTACG
Organism: Lacrimispora sp. 38-1; assembly: GCF_049890855.1. Taxonomy (NCBI): domain Bacteria; kingdom Bacillati; phylum Bacillota; class Clostridia; order Lachnospirales; family Lachnospiraceae; genus Lacrimispora; species Lacrimispora sp. 38-1. The sequence continues at coordinate 17,181 of NZ_JBANEW010000061.1, forward strand.
ATGACATCCAAGATTCTGGGCACCATGTTTTTAAACGGTGCCACTCTCGAGGAATGTGTGGAAACGATTGTGGAAACCCTGCCTGTCTGCCAGGTGCGGCAGGTTGCATATTCTACATTCAGTATTCTTCAGGTATTTCACAACGGAGATGCCTATCTTGTGGAGTTTGATAATCCGGGATGTATCTTTATAAGGGACGGGAGCCTGGTTCCCATTCCTCACAGCATGCGGGTCATTCGTGACAAGAAGATCAATGAATACCGGTTTCGTGTGAAAAAGGGAGATGCTTTGATCCTGCTCAGTGACGGAACCATACACGCCGGTGTGGGGCAGCTTTTAAATTTTGGCTGGCTCTGGGAAGATGTGGCTGCTTATGCGGTAAAGCAGTATCGTCTTACCATATCTGCGGTCCGTCTGGCTAATTCCTTATGCAGGGCATGCGATGAACTTTACCAGTACAGGCCCGGAGATGATACCACGGTGGCTGTTATGCGGGTTATTGACAGTAAACCGGTTCATTTAATGACAGGACCGCCAAAGGATCCGGAAGATGATGTATGTATGGTAAAGGATTTTTTATCCGGAGATGATACCACAAAGAGAATTGTCTGCGGAGGAACCAGCGCCAATATTGTTTCCAGAACAATGGATAAGAAACTGACGGTATCACTTGATTATTATGATCCGGATCTGCCGCCTGTGGCCTACATTGATGGCATTGAACTGGTTACAGAAGGGGTATTAACTCTGAACCGGGTTTTAAAACTCTTAAAGCGGTATGTTAAGAATGAATCGGTGACGGAGGAGTTTTTCCTGGAACTGGATAAACCAAACGGGGCGTCCATGGTAGCGAAGATGATTATTGAGGACTGTACGGAATTAAAGCTGTATGTGGGGAAGGCTATTAACAGCGCATACCAGAATCCGGGACTTCCCTTTGATTTGGGAATCCGGCAGAATCTGGTGGAGCAGCTAAAGCATGCGGTGGAAGAGATGGGGAAGACGGTTACAGTTGCTTATTATTAATAGAGAATATTCACACAGCCACGTTTTGTGGAAGCTTCAAGGAGGAACGATATGGTAACGAATGATGCAACATTACTTCGCATCAAGCATCAGGTTTTAAATGAAGTGGCCAGGCTTGCCTGGGAAGGTACATTGGAACAGAAAAGGGATGAGATTCCCTATCATATGATTCAGGGGCCTAAGGCGCAGTTTCGGTGCTGTATTTACAGGGAGAGGGAAATTATCAGAGAGAGAGTCCGGCTGGCAGAAGGGTTTTGTCCCAGCGGCAGAGATACAAAAAATGTAGTTCAGGTAATCAATTCTGCCTGTGAGGGGTGTCCCATCGCCAGATATGTAGTAACGGATAACTGCCAGCTCTGCATGGGCAAGGCCTGCCAGAATTCCTGTAATTTCGGAGCCATTACCATGGGGCATGACCGGGCCCATATCGATCCTGACAAATGCAAGGAATGCGGAAAATGTTCCCAGGCATGTCCCTATAATGCGATTGCAGACTTAACCCGCCCCTGTAAAAGAAGCTGCCCGGTAGACGCGATCACAATGGATGACAATGGCATTGTTGTGATCGATGAAAGCAAATGCATTCAGTGCGGAGCATGCATTCACAGCTGCCCATTTGGTGCAATTGGATCCAAGACCTTCATGGTTGACGTAATCAATCTGATTAAGGCGGGAAAAAAGGTAGTGGCTATGGTTGCACCGGCGACAGAAGGCCAGTATGGTCCGGAGATCACCATGGCGAGCTGGAGAACGGCACTTAAGAAAATTGGATTTGAGGATATGGTTGAGGTTGCCCTGGGAGGCGACTTAACTGCTGCTGCAGAAGCAGAAGAATGGGCAGAGGCCTATAAGGAAGGGAAGAAGATGACCACCTCCTGCTGTCCGGCATTTGTAAACATGATTAAGCAGCATTATCCCATGCTGTTGGATAATATGTCCACTACCGTGTCTCCCATGTGCGCAGTTTCCCGAATGTTAAAGGAAAAAGATCCGGAAACTATCGCCGTTTTCATCGGCCCCTGTATTGCTAAAAAAAGTGAGGCACTGGATTTGAATGTTAAGGGAAATGCAGATTACGTCCTGACACTTGGAGAGGCTCATGCCATGATGGTGGCAAAGGGTGTGGAGCTGGAACCGGAGGAGAATACATATCAGGCAGGTTCTGTCTTTGGAAAGCGGTTTGGAAATGGCGGAGGAGTTACTGCTGCAGTTTTAGAATGTCTGAAAGAATCAGGAGAGAATACAGACATTGAAGTCATGAAATGTAACGGCGCTGCGGAATGCAAGAAAGCTTTGATGCTGTTAAAGGTTGGAAAGCTGCCTGCTGATTTTGTAGAGGGAATGGCATGTGTGGGAGGCTGTGTAGGAGGCCCAAGCAAGCATAAGAGTGAGGGAGAAGCGAAAAAGGCCAGAGACTTGCTCTTAGGCAAGGCAGATTCCAGAATGGTACACGAAAATCTGAAAAATATGGGTCTTGAGGCAGTTAAGATGCACAGACACGAGTAAAAAAGTTAAATCAATGAAACAGAAAAACGTCCCAGCCGGATTCCGGTATGGGACGCTTTTTTGAATAAATTTTGTTTACATGCCTGCAAACTGGTTCTTTACCTTGGAAATCTTTTGCTGTTCAGCCTGCTCTGTGGTATACCATCCCTTAGCGGTCATTCTTTTATAGATATCGCTTTGTATGCACAGGCTGTCATTTAACGCAGTGTCAAATGCCTGGTGTACATTCATGGTAGGGGATTCAAGTGTTCCATGCAGATACAAATCGCAGGCACCTTTTGTGGTATTGAGCAAGTTTTCCATAATACACTTATCGTCCATCGTGCTTCCTCCTTACACTAAGTTAAAAAAGTTATCAAAAATTTGCTGGTGCTTTTGCTGCAGCTGCTGTACACAGGCCTTTAATTCAGGATCCTGTAAATTCTGTGCGGCATCCTGGCACTGGGTTTTTAAAAAGTTTTCATGTCCGAGAGCATCTTCAATATAATTTAATTCCTTTGGGCTCATGTCTCATCACCTCCAGTCATAGTATGGAGAATTTATGACGAACCATGCATTTTTCATTACATTTCCTTTTTATGTCAAAAAAAACTCCTTCCGACCAGGCAGAAGGAGTTTAAAATATTAATTTTCATTAATTGATCTTTTTACATAGCTGGTGTGAAGAAGGTGATGTGCCTTCTCACTTCCAGGAGCCCCAAGGAATGTATCATAAAGTTCCTTGACAGCAGGGTTCTCATGGGATTTACGGATGGATGCAGCTGCATCTGTATCGTAGAGAACTTTTGCACGCAGAGTGCGGATATCTGTGGTGTTGCGCACATATCCTGGCTGCTGTGGCTGACCGCCGCCGTTTACACAACCGCCTGGACAACCCATGATTTCAATGAAGTGGTAATCAGCTTCGCCGGATTTAACTTTGTTTAACAGGTCTCTTGCATTGCCAAGACCGGAAGCAACGGCAACTTTTACATCCATATCGCCTACATGGTAGGTAGCTTCCTTGATGCCTTCTGTACCGCGGACATCAGTGAAGTCCAGCTTCTTAAGTTCTTCGCCTGTTAAGGTTTCCACTGCAGTACGAAGAGCTGCCTCCATAACACCGCCGGTAGCACCGAAGATAACGCCTGCACCGGAATAGATTCCGAGAGGTGCATCAAATTCTTCGTCAGGAAGATTGTTAAAACGGATACCAGCCTGTTTGATCATTCTGGCTAATTCTCTGGTTGTCATGGCATAATCCACATCAGCAACGCCGTTGGCATCCTGATCATCTCTGCCGATCTCAAATTTCTTGGCAGTACATGGCATAATGCTGACAGATACGATATCTTCCGGCTTTAAGCCCATCTTTTCTGCATAGTAGGATTTTGCGATGGCACCAAACATCTGCTGCGGGGATTTACAGGAAGATAAATTCTCTGTCATATCCGGGAAGTAGTGCTCGCAGTATTTAACCCAGCCAGGGGAGCAGGAGGTAATCAGTGGAAGTACGCCTCCGTGCTGTACACGGTGGATGAATTCGTGAGCTTCTTCCATAATGGTTAAATCTGCAGTGAAGTTGGTATCAAATACTTTATCAAAGCCCAGTCTTCTGAGAGCAGCAGCCATCTTGCCTTCCACATTGGTTCCGATCGGATTATCGAATTCTTCACCCAGAGCAGCACGTACAGAAGGTGCAGTCTGAACGATGACATGCTTTGTGGGGTCTGCAATGGCAGCAGTTACTTCGTCAATACTGGATTTTTCGTAAAGGGCGCCTGTCGGGCAGACTGCGATACACTGTCCGCAGGAAACACAGCTGGTTTCTCCAAGGCCCATATCAAAGGCAGAACCGATAAATGTGGCAAATCCACGCTCATTTGGTCCGATTACGCCGATTCCCTGTACTTTCTCACAGACTGCGGTACAGCGGCGGCAGAGGATACATTTGCTGTTGTCTCTGACCATGTGAGCAGCACTCTCGTCCAGAAGGGAGGGAGTCTTGTCACCGTCAAAGTAGTTATCTGCATCCACACCCAGTTCCTTACATAAGGTCTGCAGTTCGCAGTTTCCGCTGCGTACACAGGATAAGCAGGAACGGTCATGGTTGGAAAGAATCAGCTGAAGTGTTTTCTTTCTGTATTCACGAAGGCTTGGAGTGTTGGTCTTTACTTCTAAGCCTGGATTGATTGGGTATACGCAGGAAGCGGCAAGTCTGCCTCCGTTGATCTCAACGGTACAGATCCGGCATGCTGCGATTTCATTGGTATCTTTTAAAAAGCATAAAGTCGGTATCTCAACATGGGCAAGTCTGGCAGCTTCCAGAATGGTGGAGCCTGCCGGAGCGCTTACGTCCATGCCATTGATTTTTATAGTGATATTCTCCATGATACAATCTCCCTCCATTATTTTTTATAGACAGCGCCGAATTTACATTTCTCCATACAAACGCCGCACTTGATACATTTCTCAGGATCAATGACATGTAAATTCTTAACAGATCCGGTAATGGCGTTAGCCGGACAGTTTCTGGCACAAAGCGTACAGCCCTTGCACTTGTCTGCATCGATGTAGTAGGAAAGAAGAGCCTTACATACACCGGCCGGACATTTCTTGTCATAAATATGGGCATTGTATTCGTCACGGAAGTACTTTAAGGTTGAAAGTACCGGGTTTGGAGCTGTCTGTCCAAGTCCGCAGGCAGAGTTGGCCTTAACGTAATAGCACAGTTCTTCCAGACGGTCTAAATCTTCCGGTTTTGCCTGTCCCTTTGTGATTTTGTCAAGTATTTCAAGCATACGCTTGGTACCGATACGGCATGGGGTACATTTACCGCAGGATTCCTCAACTGTAAACTCTAAGAAGAATTTAGCGATATCGACCATACAGTCGGTCTCATCCATTACGATTAAACCGCCGGAGCCCATCATGGAGCCAATAGCCAGAAGGTTGTCGTAATCGATGGGGATATCATAGTGCTCGGTAGGAATACAGCCGCCGGAAGGTCCGCCGGTCTGGGCAGCTTTGAATTTCTTTCCGTTAGGAATGCCGCCGCCGATCTCCTCGATGATTTCACGCAGAGTGGTACCCATAGGAACTTCTACCAGACCGGTGTTATGAATCTTGCCGCCTAAAGCGAATACTTTTGTTCCCTTGGACTTCTCGGTACCCATGGAAGCAAACCATTCCGGACCGTTTAAGATAATCTGTGGGATATTTGCATAAGTTTCAACATTGTTTAAGATGGTTGGTTTGCCGAACAAACCTTTCTGGGCAGGGAACGGAGGTCTTGGTCTTGGTTCACCGCGGTTTCCTTCAATGGATACCATCAGTGCAGTTTCCTCGCCGCATACGAATGCACCAGCGCCCAGACGGAGATCAATGTTAAAGGAAAATCCTGTTCCGAAGATATCATCGCCTAAAAGTTCCATCTCTCTTGCCTGTGCAATGGCAATTTTAAGACGGTCAACAGCGATTGGGTACTCAGCACGAACATAGATATAACCCTGAGATGCGCCGATGGCATAACCTGCGATCGTCATGGCTTCCAGTAATGCATGAGGATCTCCCTCTAATACGGAACGGTCCATGAATGCGCCTGGATCACCTTCGTCTGCATTACAGCATACGTATTTCTGATCCGCATCATTCTGCTTTGCCAGTTTCCACTTCATTCCAGTAGGGAAGCCAGCGCCGCCACGTCCTCTTAATCCGCTGTCTAAAAGAACCTGGATTACTTCATCTGGTGTCATCTCGGTAAGAACCTTACCAAGTGCCTGATATCCGCCGGTACCGATGTATTCTTCGATTTCCTCGGGATTAATAACACCGCAGTTTCTTAAAGCGATTCTGTGCTGTTTTTTGTAGAAATCCGTATCACTTAAGGCTTTGATTCCTGACGGAGTTACGGTCTCGTCATAAAGAAGGCGTTCAACCGGACGTCCTTTTAATAAGTGTTCACTTACAATCTCCGGAATATCTTCTTCTTTTACCATTGCATAAAAAGTGGCATCCGGGTAAATAATCATAATGGGACCCAGAGCACAGAGACCATGACAGCCTGTCTGTACGACCGATACATCTTCAGAAAGACCCTGCTTTCCTAATTCATCTCTTAATTTAACCATAATCTGCTGGCTTCCGGAGGAAGTACATCCGGTGCCGCCGCAAACCAATACATGTGAACGATACATCCTGATTCCTCCTTATTTGATATCAGCAGATGATAATGTGTAGTTTTGAACAACGTGTCCGCCCAGAAGATGCTCTTTATAAACTTCTTCTGCCTTCTCAGCTGTCATCTTTATGTAGGTTACTTTTTCTTTTCCCGGTTCCAAAACTTCTACGATAGGCTCGTACTGGCATAAACCGATACAGCCTGTCTGGGTAACAGTAAAACGGTCTGTCATATGGTTCTCCTGAACCAGATCTGACAATTTATTAAGAACAGGTCTTGCTCCGCTTGCAATTCCGCATGTTGCCATACCTACTAAAATACGGGTACGGGCGTGATCTTCTCCGCGCATGCTGACCTGACTCTGCATCTTCTCACGAATTGCTTTTAATTCTTCAAGAGTCTTCATGTTTATCCTCCAATTCTGACGGGTCTAGATGACCGCGCCTCCATCAGTCTCCAATTTGTTTTCAAATAAATAATCCTTTATGTAAGCGGCTACCTCCGGCGAGTCAAATGGAATCTCACCGAGAATCTCCCGAAAGAGACGTGTATCCAGCTCAAAGGTCGCTTCGTTATAACGATAGATATAGAGAAAATCTGTATCCGGATGGCAGGTGATCAGTGTCTGAATCGTACTGTTTATATCACCTAAGGGCATTCGGTCTATGTGGGAGAGTCCGAAAACAGCTGTTGTCTTCGTACCGGTTCCCTGTTCCGATTCAATGGAGAAGCTCCCTCCCGTGGATTCCGCTGCATATTTGAAAAACGGAATGCCAAGACCCACTTTTCTGGTCCGGCGGGTGGTAAAAAACGGGTCTGTTACATGTTCCAGCTGTTCTTTTGTCATTCCGCAGCCGTTATCTGAAAGTTCGACGGTCAGTTCATCTGTTAAGGTATTCACAGATACAAGAATGGTAACGAGGCTGGCACCTGCCCGTGTGGAGTTCTCTGCCACATCCAAAATATTTAATGAAATCTCTGTCATCATAAGCGTATGGAATTATTCGTATTTGGCTAAAATACCAGGAACATCATCGACTGTCAGTCTTCCATAAACTTCTCCGTTCACCATCATGACAGGAGCCAGACCGCAGGCACCTACACAGCGGCAGGAATCCAAAGAAAACTTTCCATCCGGAGTGCATTCTCCGTTGGTGATACCGAGAATTTCCTCGATTTTATGGAAAATGTCTCCGGAACCTTTTACATAGCATGCGGTTCCAAGACAGACAGAAACCTGATATTTGCCCTTAGGCTGAAGCGCAAACTGGGAATAAAAAGTGGCAACACCATAAATCTTCTCAAGGGGAATACCCGCTTCATCAGAAATTATGGTCTGAACTTCAATTGGAAGATAGCCATAGATCTCCTGAGCCTTCTGCATGATCGGCATAAGAGATCCTTTTGTATCTTTGAGCTGGGAAATCACTTCTTTCAAAGCAGCTTCCTGCTCTTTTGTCCCGTTAAACTGGACGCCTTGTTTTTTACAAGTCATTTGATAACCTCCTTCAATGTTGCTTATGCAATGTAACTGATATTTTATCATGTTATTGAGAAAAAATCTATAGTTTTAATCAAAATTCGACAAAAAAATAACGATGATTTCGTGGTAATTTTATACACTTGAGGGACTATTTATGGTATAATTATCAATAATGACTGGAATTGTGCGAATAGAGTGAATGAATGGAGGAAAAGGACCGTATGACTGTCGAAGATATCAGGAAAATACTGGGTGCAAAAGTGCTGGTTGGAGAGGATCATCTGTCTGAGGAGGTGAGAAGCGCGTGCGGCTCTGATATGATGAGCGATGTGCTTGCTTATTCAAAGGATCATTCCGTTCTGCTCACAGGCCTGTGTAATCCCCAGGTGGTCCGTACTGCTGAAATGCTGGATATCGTATGCATCGTGTTTGTAAGAGGGAAAAAGCCGGACGAAGCCATGCTTTCGATGGCGGCCGAGAGGGGGATTATTCTTCTGTCCACCGGGCACCGCATGTTTTCTGCCTGTGGAATGCTCTATGAGGCAGGACTTCACGGAGGTGCGATTTAATGATGGATGTGATTACGTTTCATTATACCATTTCTCCGGATGATTTTACAAGAGCAGGGGAGGCCAGCAGCGATGTGAAGAGCAAATTAAAAAAAATGGGCGTCACACCGGAAGCAGTGCGAAAGGTTGCCATTGCCATGTATGAAGGAGAAATCAATATGGTAATACACGCAAAGGGCGGAGAGATCACGGTTCGTATTACCACAGAGAGCATTGAGATGATTTTAGAGGATGTAGGTCCCGGAATTCCGGATATTGAACTTGCGATGCAGGCCGGATATTCCACTGCTCCGGATGCGGTGCGTTCGCTGGGATTCGGGGCAGGCATGGGGCTGCCCAATATGAAAAAGTATTCCGATGTGATGGAGATAAATACGGTAATTGGAGAAGGAACTACCATTCGAATGGTGGTAAATCTATAGCCGTTAAAAAATAATGGATTGCAAAAGGGGTGAGCCATTGGATAAATTTTATCATTCTGTAAGACTTGACGAGGATCTCTGTATGGGATGCATTAACTGCATTAAGCGCTGTCCCACCCAGGCGATCAGAGTCAGAAATAAAAAGGCACAGATTAACAGTAAATTCTGCATTGACTGCGGTGAGTGCATCCGTGTATGCCCTCATCATGCCAAACATGCCATTTACGATACCATGGAGGATCTAAAGGAGTTTGAATATACGGTAGCCCTGCCGGCTCCCTCCCTCTACAGCCAGTTCAATAACTTAGATGATGTGAACATTGTACTCAATGCCCTGCTGCTCATGGGATTTGATGATGTTTTTGAAGTGAGCGCAGCAGCGGAGCTGGTGAGTGAGGCTACCAGAGAGTATTTAAGCAAAAATCCGGATAAGCTTCCGGTTATCAGCACAGCCTGTCCTTCCGTGGTGCGGCTCATACGGGTCCGTTTTCCTAATTTAATACCAAACCTTCTGCCGCTTAATCCGCCGGTTGAAGTGGCTGCCATACTTGCAGTCAAAAGGGCGATGGAAAAGACCGGACTTCCAAGGGAAAAGATAGGAATTATATTTATTTCTCCCTGCCCGTCCAAGGTGACTTATGCCAGATCTCCCCTGGGAACAGATCATAGTGAAGTGGATAAGGTCCTGGCCATCAAGGATGTCTATCCACGGCTTCTTTCCTGCATGAAGGCGGTGGGAGAGGAACCTCCCGAGATCGGAACTTCCGGGAAAATCGGGGTCAGCTGGGGAAGAAGCGGAGGAGAAGCAAGCGGTTTGTTTACTGAGGATTATTTAGCTGCGGATGGGATCGAGAATGTCATCCGGGTTCTTGAGGATATGGAAGACCAGAAATTTACCAATTTAAAATTCGTGGAGTTAAATGCCTGCAACGGAGGATGCGTTGGCGGTGTTCTCACTGTAGAGAATCCCTATGTCGCAGAGGTGAAATTAAAGCGCCTGCGCAAATATATGCCTGTGGCCAGGAGCCATATGGAATCAGAGGGAGAGGAACTTGTAAAATGGAACAGCATGGTCCAGTATGAGCCGGTATTTCATTTAGGAGATACCATGATGGAAAGCTTTGCAAGGATGAATCAGGTGGAACGGCTGCTGAAAAAATTTCCGGGGTTAGACTGCGGCTCCTGCGGTGCTCCCACCTGTAAGGCACTGGCAGAGGATATTGTCCGCGGGGAAGCCGCCGAATCGGACTGCATTTATTTCCTCAGGGACAATGTCCACAAGCTGACAAAGGAGGTTGCCAGACTGGCAGCTGATATAGAGGAGGGAGATGGAGACAGCTACAGTAAATTTAGAGCCATGACTTCATATATAGTAAGGATTTCTGATGAAATGAACCAGCTTGACAGGAAAGAGGGGAGAAATCAAAATGACGATAAGGGAACTGATTGATACTGGAGAATTTGAGATCATCCATGTGGGAGAGAGAACGGACAGAAGCATTACAAAACCATTTTGCTGTGATTTATTAAGCATTGCCATGGGCAAAGCGCCAGAGGGATGTGCATGGGTGACTGTTATGGGAAACATGAATACTCTTGCTGTTGCCTCCTTAACGGACGCAGCCTGTGTGATTCTGGCAGAGGGCGTGGCGCCTGATGAGGCAGCAAAGCAAAAGGCGAAGGAACAGAATATTACAGTAATGAAGACCGGGCTTCCCATTTTTGAAGCAGCTCTGCTGATTGAAAAAAGGCTTTCCCATGAAGAGGCTTGAGTATGATCTCCATATTCATTCCTGCTTATCCCCCTGCGGCGATGACGATATGACTCCCGGCAATATCGCAGGAATGGCTGCATTAAAAGGACTTGATGTAATTGCAGTAACAGATCACAATACCTGCAAAAACTGTCCGGCAGTTCTTCATTTTGCAGAGGAGTTTGGGATTCTTGCAATTCCCGGAATGGAGCTGTGTACGTCGGAGGAGGTTCATGCGGTCTGCCTCTTTCCCACTCTTTCAGAGGCTATGGAGTTTGACGCATATGTGGAGAAAAAACTGATCCCTTTTCCCAACAATGTGGAAATCTTCGGAAAGCAGCTGATATATAATAATGAAGATGAAGCCACAGGAATGGTGGAGAATCTTTTGATTAATTCCACGGAGATATCATTTGACGGGCTTTGGGATCTGGTCCGTTCTTTCGGCGGAGTCATGTTTCCGGCTCATTTGGACAAAAACGCCAACAGCCTGCTGTCAAACCTGGGTTTCGTTCCTCCTGACAGCCGTTTTACAGCCGCAGAAATGAGGAATTTGAACCGTCTGCCTGAACTGGTCAGACAAAATCCCTATCTTGAGAAATGCCTGATTTTACAAAATTCTGATGCCCATCAGCTGGGAGATATCAAAGAGCAGGGGGTAACCCTTGAAGCGGAAGAAAAAAGCGTGGAAGGAGTAATTGCTTCCCTTTTAAAAGGGAAGGGGCTCTGAAGTACAGGCAGCAGACTTGTACTTCAGGCCTTTTTTCGCTTTTTGCTTTCCATTTTTCCATATTTCCTGTATAGTATTAGTTAGCTACAGGGAAAGGAATGATGTTTTATGAAGAAATTTCTACAACTGGGTCTGGGTATCACAGCCCTTGCCCTTATTACAGCCTTCGTGCCGGCTTCTCCGTTTCCGTCCATGGCATATGAGACGGCGGCGGCTGCAGAAGAAACCGCGCAGGTACGGGGAAGCTGGATAGATGAAAACCTGGGGCCGGGAGTGGCCAGATGGGTGGATGAAAACGGAAATGTCTCTTCCCAGCCGGGAAAGCAGGAAGAGACCCAGACGGAAAAAGCGACGCAGTCTCAGGCGGAGACGCAAGGTCAGGCTGCAGAAGAGACATCAGGGCAGCAGGAGACATCTGATAGTGGCGGACAGCCGGCTGGAAGAGTGATCGACCCATCAAGACCAATGGTAGCCCTGACATTTGACGACGGTCCTTACGCCCCGGTAGGAAATCAGATCATGGACAGCCTGGCACAGTACGGCGGAAAAGCAACTTTTTTCGTAGTGGGAAACAGGGCGGCCTATTATCCCGATGAGTTAAAGCGCATGGCGGCAGAGGGACAGGAGATCGGAAATCATACATATGAACATAAGTATTTAAACAAATTAAATTCGCAGCAGATTCAAAGCCAGATTAACCGCTGCAATGATGCGGTACAGGCTGTCTGCGGTGTAAGACCTGCACTTGTCAGGCTTCCGGGAGGGAATAAGAACAGCACAGTTCTTCAGAATGTTCACGCACCCATGATTATGTGGAGCATTGACACTCTGGACTGGAAGACGCGGAATACGGCTAAGACTGTAGAGAAAGTGATGAGCCGGGTGAGAGATGGAGATATCGTGCTGATGCATGAGCTTTATCCCCAGAGCGGGGCTGCAGCGGCTGAGATTATCCGGAGATTGTCAGAGCAGGGATATCAGCTGGTTACCGTCAGCGAGCTGGCAAGCTATCGGGGAGGAATGGTTTCCGGCGGGGTTTATTCACAGTTCTACAGGTAAGAAAAAAGAAGAGATTGCGGTCTCTTCTTTTTTCTTACCTATTTCTCATCACAAACCTGAAAAATATAAAACTTCAGATAGTAAGAGTTTTCGTCTCCGCTCCAAAGGATGGGGTGGTCTGCAGACTGGGTGCGGTATTCTACCTGGCGCAGGCGCTTATGGGCGCTTACAGCCGCTTCTCTTATGGTTTTTGTAAACAGTTCAGGGGTCATGAAATGAGAACAGGAGCAGGTTGCCAGATAGCCGCCATCCTTAACAAGCTTTAAGCCCCGAAGATTGATTTCCCGATAACCCTTTACTGCGTTTTTTACAGAGTTTCTGGATTTGGTAAATGCCGGAGGGTCGAGTATAATCACATCGAACTTTTCCCCGGTCTTCTCAAGCTCAGGGAGAAGTTCAAAGACATCGGCGCAGCGGAAGGATACCCGGTCTGAGAGACCATTTAACTCAGCATTCTCCCTTGCCTGGGCAACGCCCAGCTCGGAGGCATCCACACCAAGCACTTCTTTTGCTCCGGCGATACCTGCATTTAATGCAAAAGAACCGGTGTGGGTGAAACAGTCTAAAACCCGTTTTTCTCTGCATAAGCGTTTTATGGCAAGGCGGTTGTATTTCTGGTCCAGAAAGAAGCCTGTCTTCTGTCCATCTTCCACATCCACCAGATATCTCACATCATTTTCCGTAATCTCAACCTTGGTATCAAAGGGTTCACCGATGAATCCCTTGAAGCGTTCCATCCCTTCCTGAAGCCGGACCTTGGCATCACTGCGCTCATAGATACCACGGATTTCGATTCCGTCTTCTGCCAGAATGGATTTCAGCTTTTCCAGAATCACTGGCTTTAAGCGGTCGATTCCAAGTGCCAGGGACTCCACTACCAGGACGTCAGAGAACTTGTCCACGACGATTCCAGGAAGAAAATCGGCCTCTCCGAAGATGATCCGGCAGCTGCTGGTGTCGACGGTAGTTTTTCGGTACTCCCATGCGTTTCGCACCCGCATTTCAATGAAATCCTCATCGATTTTCACATCTTTTTTCCGGGTCATCATGCGGACTGTGATTTTTGAATTGGTATTTATGAATCCCCGCCCCATGCAGTAGCCGTCAAAATCCTGGACAGTGATGATATCTCCGTTTGTATATTCTCCCGTAATGGTATCAATTTCGTTGTCGTAAACCCACATCCCACCGGCTTTTAAAGACCGGCCTTCCCCCTTTTTAATTCTTACGATAGCTGTTTCCATAGTCAGTTACTCCTTTGTTTTATGATTGGTGCTGCCTCAGCCGGGTAAGCAGCTGATATAAGGGTTTAAATAAAATAAGTGTAACAGTAAAGTTCCCCATTCCGTGCAGAATGTCAAATGGTATTCCGGCAGTCCACCAGACAAAGGCGGCAGCCAGGCCTCCGGTCAGAATTGTGGGCAGAGAGGATAACAGACCAAACAGCATGCCAAAGGTTCCTGACAGAAGTGCGGCCGAGAAGGGGGAAGGGCAGTTCTTTTTGTAAAGGAGAAAAATGGCGGCCGGAATCACAGCCCACACATATAAGTAGGAAAACCACCAGATGCCAATGCCCCAGAAAAATCCTTCCAACAGAACAAACACGTACAGGATCATCCATACGTGTCTGCCAAATACCAGCGTGTATAAAATTAAAAATAAAGAAACCAGCTCCACATTGGGCAGCCAGGATAAGCTTACCTGACTGATAAACAAAAGTGCACATAAAAACGCATCAGTCACCAGCTTCTTTGTGGATAGGGGGCGATCAGGAATCATGATCCGCCGCCTGCAGTGTCAGCTGGGGTGTACTGGAAGGTGTATCGTTCCCCGTCCTTAATGGCCTGCTGGCTTACACCGTAGCTGCATGGCTCCCCGTCGCACAGGAGAGCCCAGTAGGCCCCGTCTTTTTCATAATCTGCCTGTCTGCCGTTAACTTTAGTTACCATTAAGCCCAGTTCTTCGGTTGTGGTTCCTTCAATAGTCAGATCCGGTATGGTTTTCAGGGCTTCCAATAAGTACTGCGCCTCTGTCGTTAACTGATAGTGGTCCGTTACCCCGTCTTCATATACTACGTCTACGGTAATGTTCTTGGTTCCCGCCATGGGGACCGGTCTTGTCAGAGTGTAGATGACTAACAGCAGTGCCAGGACCGCTATGGCTGCACAGCCTCCCAAAAAGGGAGAGAGCCTTTTGAATCGATTCATGTTATGCTGACTTCCTTTTTCATTATTCAAATAGCACAGATTAGTATAGCATAGAAGAGAGGACTGCCGCAAGGTGAGAATTTCCATCTTTTCTTAAAAACTCCATTGATGTATAATGGATAAGGATTGTAGAAAAGAAGGTGGATAACGAATGGCTTTGAATGAGCGGATATTAAACGAAATAAAGGAATGTGAGAGGCTGTTGATCGGAATTGGAGAGGAATGGAACGGTCTGAAAGCAGGTGGGCAAGACAGCCTTTATGAAAAACTGGGCGGACTTATAAAGGATAAGGATTATTTTATAGTCACCACACTTACGGATGGAGAACTGATGAAGTCCCGTCTGGATACAAAACGTATGGTGGCCCCCTGCGGCAATGTAACCTGGAGGCAGTGTTCCAAGTCCTGCACAAAGGACATCTGGGAGCCGGGAGAGATTCCCGATGACATCTGCCCCCATTGCAAAGAGCCGCTGACCGGCAATACCATCAAGGCAGAGAATTATATTGAGGAGGGGTATCTTCCCCAGTGGAATGCCTATACCAGATGGTTGGCAGGTACGCTGAATAAAAAGCTTCTGATTCTGGAACTTGGAGTAGGATTTCAGACACCGACGGTAATCCGGTGGCCTTTTGAGAAAACGACTTCTGTAAATAATAAGGCATTTCTGTACCGGATTCATGGAAGTTTTGCACAGCTTTCCGAAGGGCTGCGGGAAAAGGCAGAATCGATTTCTGTAAATTCCGTGGACTTCATACGAAGCATTTAGTCACGTTTTGCGTTGTGCAGGATCAGGGACTGTGTTAAAATATTGGAAAAAGGCGAAAAAGAGGTGGCTGCCATGATTGCGATTATTGACTATGATGCCGGAAACTTAAAAAGTGTGGAAAAAGCCCTTGCTTCGTTAGGGGAGAAGCCGGTGGTAACCAGGGATAAGGAAACCATTCTGTCTGCAGACAAAGTAATTCTACCCGGAGTGGGAGCATTTAAAGATGCCATGGATAAGCTTTGCCAGTATGACCTGCCGGGGGTAATCCGCCAGGTCACAGAAAAAGGGACTCCATTTTTGGGGATCTGTCTGGGACTGCAGCTTTTATTTGAAAGCAGTGAGGAAGGCGAAGGCGTCAAAGGGCTTTCCATTCTTCCTGGTAAAATTGTTAAATTTCCCGACACGCCGGGACTTAAGGTTCCCCATATGGGCTGGAACAGCCTGACGATCAGGCCGGGAGCAAGACTTTTTAAAGGACTGGATTCCGGTGCATATGTTTATTTTGTCCATTCATATTATTTAGAAGCAGACAGGGAATCTGATGTTGCGGCTTCCTGCGAATACGGTGTGGTTTTTGGTGCATCGGTGGAAAGAGATAACATATTTGCCTGCCAGTTCCACCCGGAAAAGAGCGGGGATACCGGTCTTAAGATACTGAAAAACTTTATTGAACTGACTTAAAGGAGGAGCCGCATGCTAACGAAACGAATCATTCCATGTCTGGATGTACATAACGCAAGAGTGGTAAAGGGTGTTAATTTCGTCAATTTACAGGATGCCGGAGATCCGGTGGAGATTGCTGCAGCCTATGATAAAGCAGGAGCTGATGAACTGGTATTCCTTGATATTACGGCTTCCTCCGATAACCGGAATACAGTGGTTGACATGGTACGCCGGGTTGCAGAAAAAGTTTTTATTCCATTTACAGTAGGCGGCGGTATACGGACTGTAGAAGATTTTAAGATGCTTTTGCGGGAAGGCGCGGATAAGATTTCCATTAATTCTTCCGCAATCAATACCCCAGGGCTGATTTCTGATGCAGCGGATAAGTTTGGACGCCAGTGCGTGGTGGTGGCCATCGATGCCAGAAGGCGGGCAGATGGAACCGGCTGGAATGTTTTCAAGAACGGAGGAAGAATTGATACAGGACTTGATGCTGTAGAGTGGGCCATGGAGGTAGACCGCCTGGGCGCAGGAGAGATCCTGCTTACCAGCATGGATTGCGACGGTACGAAGGCGGGTTATGATGATGAATTAAACCGGATTATAGCAGAGTCGGTATCGGTTCCGGTCATTGCATCTGGCGGTGCAGGGACCATGGAGCATTTTCACAGCGCTCTTACAAATGGAAAGGCAGACGCGGTTTTGGCGGCTTCCCTGTTTCATTACAAAGAACTGGAGATTATGGAGTTAAAAAGGTACTTGCAGGAAAAAGGAGTACCGGTACGGATTTAAAACCGGGTTTTTCCGGTGAGATGCAAAGGAGAAAAAATGGGAGCAATTGACAACGACTGGCTGGAACCCCTAAGCGGGGAGTTTAAAAAGCCATATTACAGGGAGCTTTATCAGAAGGTGAAGAAAGAGTATGAGTCAGCACAAGTCTTTCCGGACCCCAATGACGTATTTAATGCGTTTCAGTTCACCCCCCTTTCCAAAGTTAAGGCGGTAATACTGGGGCAGGATCCTTATCACAATGTTGGTCAGGCCCATGGTCTGTGCTTTTCCGTAAAACCCGATGTGGATATTCCCCCGTCTCTGGTGAATATCTACCAGGAACTGAAAGAAGATCTTGGCTGTGAGATTCCAAACAACGGTTATCTGAAAAAATGGGCGGATCAGGGAATCATGCTTTTAAACACAGTACTGACTGTGAGAGCCCATGCAGCCAATTCCCATCAGGGAATCGGCTGGGAGACCTTTACGGATTCGGCGATTAAGATCTTAAATGAGCAGGACCGTCCCATGGTCTTTCTTCTTTGGGGACGGCCCGCACAGAATAAGAAGGCAATGCTCACAAATCCAAAACACTTAATACTGGAAGCGCCTCACCCCAGTCCTCTTTCCGCTTACAGAGGATTCTTTGGATGCAGACATTTCAGCAAAACAAACGCTTATCTGGAAGCCAATGGAATGACTCCAATAGACTGGCAGATAGAAAATATTTAAAACAGAGGAATTAAGATGAATATTATTGAGATATTAAAAGTTATCGTACTGGGAATTGTGGAAGGATTTACAGAATGGCTGCCTATCAGCAGCACCGGTCATATGATTCTGGTAGATGAGATCATTCATTTAAACCAGCCGGACAGTTATAAAAACATGTTTCTGGTTGTAATTCAGCTGGGGGCAATTCTTGCAGTAGTGGTGTTATATTTTGACAGGCTAAACCCATTTTCTCCAAGGAAAAAGGCAGCTCAGAAGAAGGCAACATTCATTTTATGGAGTAAGATCATACTGGCCTGTTTACCTGCGGCTGTGATTGGAATATTAGTGGATGACATCCTGGATAAATATTTAATGAACGGCTATGTGGTAGCGGCGACTTTAATTATATACGGTGTACTCTTTCTTGTGATTGAGAACCGGAACCAGTACCGGAACTTTGAGATTCAGAAGGTGGGAGAGATATCCTACCAGACAGCTCTTTATATTGGTCTGTTTCAGCTGCTTTCCTTAATTCCGGGAACCTCCCGTTCCGGCTCCACCATACTGGGAGCCATGATTCTCGGCTGCTCCAGGGCGGCATCTGCAGAGTTTTCGTTCTTTCTCGGGATACCGGTTATGTTTGGAGCAAGTCTTTTAAAGATTGTTAAATTTGGATTTAATTTTACCGGAGCCCAGGTATTTTATCTCATTCTGGGAATGGTAGTGGCATTTGCCGTTTCTGTGTATGCCATTAAATTTCTTATGGGATATATCAGACAGCATGACTTTAAATTTTTTGGGTATTACAGAATTGTTCTTGGTGTAATAGTGCTTGTGTATTTTGGTATAACCGCTTTCCTTGGTTAAGGGAACCGTGAAAAAGAGAGTTGTCCGCCGGCCATCCGCCGCGGTCAACTCTCTTTTGTATGGTGGGTCATATGGGTTCCTTTCCGACGTCTACGGTTTAAACAGCATTCCGATCCGTCCTTCAGCAGCGAGTTCATCTTCGCCGTCAAAGTTAAATAATAAATTCCGATTCTGTGTAACCAGTCCCATCTTCATTTCATCATAGTCTTTTACATTAACCCTGGTCAGACCGTAATCAATATAGATATCGCACATAAATGCATTAGCCGTATTGATAAGGAGTGCCAGCGGTATGGGAATGGTACGCAGCTGGATATCGACATTCATCGTCCGCATATCCGTACCTCCTTCTCTTTAGCACCGGCTGCCGCCGGTGTGGGCTTATGAAACGTTATGTATAAGGGTATATCTGGTATTTTTATTTTACCCATATCTATTTTAAATTACAAGAGTAAATATGAAAAAATTCTGCATTTGATGAAAATTGGTCTGTAAATCAAAAGAAGGTTATAGATCAAAGTAATCTGTTGCCAAATACGTCAGACTGTTTTGGTCTATACCTTCTTATACGGGTATGATTAAATCATGTTACACGTTTGATCAAAGATCAGCAGTTCTCAGCAATCTCATAAAGCAGACGCTCAGATTCCTCCCACCCAAGACATGGATCGGTAATGGATTTTCCATAGCATCCATCTCCCACCTTCTGGCAGCCTGGCTCAATATAGCTTTCAATCATCAGTCCCTTAACAAGGCCGCGAATCTCCGGTGCATGCTTTCTGCTGTGAAGGACTTCTTTGGAGATACGGATCTGTTCCCTGTATTTTTTATTGGAATTTGAATGGTTTGCATCAACGATACACGCAGGATTTTGTAAACTGCGTCTGCTGTACATCTCATGAAGAAGAAAAAGATCTTCAAAATGATAGTTGGGGATGCACTGGCCGTGCTTGTTGACTGCTCCGCGCAGAATCGTATGGGCAAGGGGATTGCCTGAACTTTTCACTTCCCAGCCGCGGTAGGTGAAGTCGTGGGCCTGCTGGGCAGCAACTACGGAATTAAGCATAACCGAAATATCTCCGCTGGTGGGGTTCTTCATACCAACGGCCACTTCGCAGCCGCTGGAAGTTAACCGGTGCTGCTGGTTTTCCACGGAACGCGCTCCAATGGCGATGTAGGACATGATATCGTCAAGGTAGGTTAAATTTTCCGGATAAAGCATCTCGTCTGCTGTGGATAACCCGGTTTCTTCAAATACCTTCATGTGCATACGGCGGATGGCGATGAGGCCTTCATGCATGTCCGGTTTTTTCTCCGGGTCAGGCTGGTGAAGCATTCCTTTATAGCCTTCACCTGTGGTTCTTGGTTTGTTGGTGTAAATTCTGGGAATCAGGATCAGTCGGTCTTTTGTTTTTTCCTGAATCTTCACCAGACGGTTTACATAATCACACACAGAATCTTCGTTATCAGCAGAACAGGGACCAATAATAACCAGAAATTTGTCGCTGTTTCCTGTAAGTACGTCACTGATGGCCTGGTCTCTTTCTATCTTAAGGGCTTTTAAAGCGGCCGGAAGGGGAAAACGATCTTTGATTTCTTCCGGGCTGGGCAGATTGCTGACATATTGAAATCCCATAATATCCTCCTGTGTATGTGCTGGTTTTTTGTTTTTGCTGTTGATTATATAACAGAACACGGGAAAAATCCAGTGTTCCTTGAAATTTGGTCAAGTTTGACTAAGTGCCTCCTCTTAAGTGTTCCATTTTTTCTGAAAATGTTGTATGATGTTTACGAATGAAAAATGGAAAGGTGTTAAAAATATGGAAAAATATTGGAACTGGGGAGGAAGCTATATAGGGGTAAGGCAGCGGGATTATTTAGTTGCGTGTGACGGAACGGTTCTTGGAAAATTTTACGGTAGAGAGCTGTATGACAGGAACGGAAATTACATAGGAGAATTGGGAAGAAACGACAGACTGATTAAAAATAAAACAAAAGAACCATTTCGCCGCCCGGCATTCAGCTCTTATGTCAAAGGGACAATAACCGGTTCGGTAAAATGCCTTGCACCATATCCCATGATTTCCGGGTTTGAAGATTTTACTGTCTGAAGGTATTTGATTAAGGGGGGAATAATGAGGTTACAAAGGAGAAAGAATGAGGGATTTAACAAAAGGCAGCCCTGGAAAAATTATGCTCCAGTTTGCGCTTCCTGTTGCAGCTGGTAATCTGTTTCAGCTATTTTACAGCCTTGCAGACACCCGGGTAGTGGGAAGTACCCTGGGTGAGAGTGCACTGGCTGCTGTGGGGGCAACAACTTCCATCAGCACTCTGTTTATCGGCTTTTTATCCGGACTGACCAGCGGATTTGCACTGCTTACGGCAAGAAGTTACGGGGCCGGAGATGAGGCAAGAGTCAGGAGGTATTCGGCAGGATGCCTGCTTCTTGGTACCCTGACTTCTGTTCTGATCACACTGCTGTGTGTGGGATGCCTGCCATTCTTTTTAAAGGCGCTTCATGTACCGGAATCTTTGATGCCTGCTGCGAAAGGATATATCCGGATCATTCTGCTTGGAATGGTTATGACTATGCTTTATAACGCCTGTGCGTCCATTTTAAGAGCGGTGGGGGATACGGCAGCACCTTTGGCATTTCTTATATTGTCCAGTATTCTCAATGTGTTTCTGGACCTTTTCTTCATACTTGTCCTTCATCAGGGTGTGGAGGGAGCAGCCATTGCAACTGTATTGTCCCAGTCCCTGTCGGCAGTCTTAAGCCTGGTTTATATGATGAAGCAGTATCCGGTTTTTCGCTTTCATATCCGGGATTTTTGGATAACAGGGGGAGAGGTCCGTCAGCTTTATTCGTCGGGAATATCCATGGCACTTATGATGTCGCTGGTGTTTTTCGGAACCCTTTCTCTGCAGAGCGCCATTAATCTTCTGGGGACAGATATCATTGTTGCCCATACTGCAGCACGCAAGATTACAGAGTTTTACATGCTTCCATTTTCGGTGATGGGCGTTACCATGGCGAATTTTTGCGGTCAGAATATGGGAGCGGGTAAGATATCCCGGATCCATAAGGGGATTTCCCAGGCACTTATTATTACGTCCATCTGG
Source organism: Lacrimispora sp. 38-1 (assembly GCF_049890855.1). Lineage (NCBI taxonomy): Bacteria > Bacillati > Bacillota > Clostridia > Lachnospirales > Lachnospiraceae > Lacrimispora > Lacrimispora sp. 38-1. Next base: position 39,003 of record NZ_JBANEW010000061.1, read on the forward strand.
TCGGTGGCAATGATTCTTCTAAGCTACACCGCAGCACCTTATCTGGTGTATCTGGTGACAGGCTCTGTCAGCCACGGGATAGCTGGAACTGCAGCCCTTTACTTAAAAGTGAATTCCCTGTTTTATTTTGTGCCTGCCGCGATTTCCATATTCAGAAATGCACTTCAGGGATGCGGGGATCATAAAACGCCGGTTGTGTCCAGCTTTATCGAACTGGCTGGGAAAGTTGCCATTGCAGCATTTCTGGCACCGGTTCTTAAATATATGGGAATTATCATAGCAGAACCAATCGTCTGGATTCTTATGGTAATTCCTTTGACATTAAAGATCAGAAAACTATAAGGATTAATGCAGGTTAAGAGGTAAAACATGGAGAGATATGTAGATCTTGAGGAAATGCTTTCGTTTCGGGAGATGAAAGTCAGAATTCAGGAGGAACTGAGAAAAAAACATAAGGGGATGGTGACGATGGCACTGGCAATGAACATCCCGGGCCCGGTTAAGACTTCCCCCGACATTCTGCTTGCTTTTGAGGAAGGAACGAAAATGCTGGAACAGGCAGTTTCGGAAGCGGGTATCAGGATTAAAGAGAGGACAGGGGTGTCAGAAAATGCAGGATATATGGAATTTTATGCGTTAGACAGTTTGAATCCTGCTGCAGTGAAAGAATTGGCTGTCAGGCTGGAAGAAACCCATCCCCTGGGGCGGCTGTGGGATATTGACGTTTATGATAAAGAAGGTGTCAGTATAAGTAGAGAATCCCTCTTAGCACCTGTCCGCAAATGCTTAATCTGCGGACAGGATGCCAAGGGATGCGCCAGAAACAGAACCCATACGGTTGAAGAATTGATCCGTGAGGTGGAGCATAAGATAAATGACTGGAAAATGCATCATGGAGTATAAAAGTCAGCTTTTCTTTCTTATAAATGAATCATAATCTGAAGTTCCATCAGATATTCATATTTGGAGCACGCAGGAAATTTGACCATAGGAGAGATCAGGTATGCAGTTTCGTCTAAGACAATTCCTTTCACTTGCGCATATTTAGCCAGTTCGCTGAATGCAGTGACGGTATTTTCCTCAGAATAAAGAAAGCTCCGGGTGATATAGCGGCCTTCCCGAATGGTTTTTAACTCCATTTCAGGCAGCTTTTTTTCAGACAGTACACCAAATCCCCGGACTTTCAAAGCTTCTCCTGCCTGAAGATCAGACCGGGAAAACAAGAGGCACATCGTGTTGGTCTCCGGCAGGTCCTCATCTGCGCCATTTCTTGTTACATATTTATCTATATCATAAATAGAGATGTCCAGTTTGTGGTAATACAAATTCCGGCTCATCTGGTATTTCTCGTATATCCCGATTTTACCGGGATATTTTTTTTGGTCTTCTATCTTTTCAATCAGATGTTCTGTCAGCTGCCTGGAACTTTCCAGGGCGGTCATTCTGCTTTCCAGCTGCTGCTTATGAGACTTAAGCTGCACTAACAGCTGCTCTGGTTCTTTGTTCTCTTCCAGCATCTTTTTCACGTTCTCAAGGGGAATTCCAAGTGTTTTATTTAAGTAACGGATCACGTCTATAATAAAAAACTGCTCGTAGCTGTAGTAGCGGTATTTGGTTTCCGGTGAGATGTAACTGGGTTTTAAAAGTCCCATGTCATCGTAATTACGCAAAGCCTTCGTTGAAATTTTAAGAAACCGTGCAACTTCCCCAATGGTATATAAGTTTGTCATTTTTTTCACACTCCGCTATTGACTTTGCCTCTGTGGCAAAGTTTATAGTACTAGTATAAATGAATTCCAATAAAGGAGTCAAGAAAATTGGAGGTTGAAATGAATCAGGTTAAATTTGAGATCGACGGCATGGAGGTTTATGCGGAAAAAGGAGAGACGGTCATGGAGGCGGCGGAGCATGCGGATATTTACATTCCTCATCTGTGTCATCATCCGGATCTGCATGCTGAGGGAGGCTGCAGGCTGTGCGTGGTCGAGATAAACGGTATCAAAGAGCCTCAGACTGCCTGTACCACACTGGCAGAGGAAGGCATGTCAGTGAAAACAAAGTCAGAGGACCTTGACCGGATGAGAAGACTTTCCATGGAACTCATGCTGGCCAATCATGTAGATGACTGTACCACATGTCCTAAATATTTAAAATGCGAGCTTCAGTCTCTGATCCAGTATCTGGGAGTCAGCACTTCCAGGTTAAGAAGGACCTTAAATGCGGTAAATGTGGAAACTGGCAATCCTTTAATTATCAGAGATCCCAACCGCTGTGTCGCCTGCGGACGCTGTGTCCGGGTCTGCCGTGATGTGAGAGGGGTTGGAATCCTTGGATTTCATAAGAATGAAGAGGAAAGAATAACAGTCGGTGTAAACGGAGGACTTGCTTTGGCAAAAGCAGATTGCCGGTTCTGCGGTTCCTGTGTGGAAGTATGCCCGACTGGAGCCCTTCAGGACAAGAAAGGGACTTTTAAAGAGGGAAGCAGAGAAGAGGTTCTCATACCCTGTAAGCAGGAATGTCCTGCAGGGATCAATATTCCCAGGTATGTCCGTCTCATTAAAGAGGGAAATTACGGGGAAGCTGCTGCTGTTGTTCGTGAAAAGGCGCCATTTCCCAAGTCACTGGGTCTTGTCTGCATGAGATTTTGTGAATCCGCCTGCAGGAGAAAAGAGATAAATGGGGCTGTTTCAATCAGAGAACTGAAACGGTTTGCAGCAGAGCATGATACTTATCAGTGGAAAGAAAAGTCTGTTTTCAAACCAAAAACCGGAAAAAGGGCAGCAATTGTGGGAGCCGGTCCGGCAGGACTTACGGCAGCTTACTATCTGGTTAAATCCGGACATGCAGTTGATGTTTATGAAAAGCTTCCGGTTGCAGGAGGAATGCTCTCATCCGGAATTCCGGATTACCGTCTGCCTGCACAGATTGTGGAAGAGGAAATTGCGGTGATCAGGGATGCAGGAGTTAAAATTTTTACAAACCGCAGGATCAGTTCCTTAAAAGAATTAAAGGACCTTGGTTATGATGCAATTCTTATAGCTGCCGGAACCGACAGGGGAGTCCGGATTCCGTTACCCGGAGCCGATCTTTTAAATGTCCATGTAAATATTGATTTCCTCAGACGGGACCTGCTAAGTAATCCAATAGAACTGAAAGATTCTGTTGTAGTACTGGGCGGTGGAAATGTCGCCTTCGACTGTGCAAGAACTGCAAAGCGGCTGGGATGCAGGGAAGTCTCTGTCGTTTGCCTGGAAGAAGAAAGCAGCATGACTGCCGGTGAAGAAGAGATTGCCGAAGCAAGAGAAGAAGGAATCCGGATCTACAATGGAAGAACTTTTGTAAGAATTATTGAAAAAGACGGAAAAGCAGCCGGAGTTCTCTGCCGTGAAGTTGAGAGCTTCACTTTTGATGAAAACAGAAAGCTTATTTTAACGGTGAAAGAAGATTCTGATCATGTGATTTCAGGTGAAATGATTATCTTTTCCACCGGGCAGAAACCGGATCTGGAGAGCTTTGAGGAGCTGACTTTAAATCCAAGGGGGCTGGTGGAAACGGATGGCAGCGGTAACGCGGGGATAAAGGGAGTTTTTGCAGCAGGTGATGCAGTAACAGGAACAGCTTCAGTCATTCAGGCAATCGCAGGAGCCAGAAAGGCTGCCTCTGAAATTGACCGCTATTTAGGCGGGGATGGAAATATAGAAGAATGCTTGTCAGAAGATGAGAAAGTAAACGGCTTTCTTGGTAAGGCAGAGGGTTTCGCAGACTTAGGCCGCAGGACATACCGCTGTATTTCACTGGAGGAACGGAAAGATAACTTTAATCTTATGACAGAAGGATTTGAGGAAATGGATGCGAAATGCGAGGCAGAAAGATGCTTACAGTGCGATTTGCGTCCAAGACTTACCAGATCCAGATTCTGGACAGAGTATCAGTATAAATAAAGAGGGTAAAAACAGATGGAAACGGATAAAATTGGAATATTGGGACACGGGATCAAAGGAAAACCCTGTGCAGAGAGATGGAGCAGCGGGGAATGGAAGGAGCTTGTCTGTCTTTTTCTGGAAGATCAGAGTGAAAGCGGGATTGCAGCATATCTGCTGGAGCATTATCTGGATGAAGTAATAAGTGGAATGGAAGCGTTAAGAGACCGGCTTCAATTAAGAAGCATCCGCGCGTTATTGTCGAAGAATTACGGTGATTATGAAGAGGGATTCAGACTAAGAGGAATTCAGACTGTACTGACAGATGACATCAAGGGAGCGCAGAAAGAAACATTCAAAGAGGGTGTTCTGGTACATCACGGGGAGACCATGCTGGCGCTGCACCAATGTTTGACGGAGGAAAGTTACGTACCTCACAAAATCGTAGCCGTAACAGGCGATGTGGCAGAACCTGGAATTTATGAAATACCCTTTGGAATCACACTGGAAGAGATTATTGCCAAATACGGCAAAGGAGTAACCGCTGGTAAAATGGTAAAATTTGTATCTGCTGGCGGGAACATGGGAGCCGTTTTTGGAGCGGATGAACTGGATACTCCATTTACCTATTCCAGCCTTTTAAAAGAGGGCACCATGCTTGAAGCAGCAAAAATAGAGGTTTTTTCCAATGATACCTGTATTGTGGACTGGACTTGTAAGAGGATGCTTTTAAACAGCCGGAAAACCTGCGGAACCTGTGTTTACTGCAGGGAAGGTATTTATCAGCTTTTCCGTATTTTACAGGATGCAACGGAAGGGAAAGGCAGGGAAGGTGATTGTTCCGTTATGATGGAAATTTGTGACACACTAAAGACCGGAACTTTATGTGATATTGGAAGAACAGCAGCAGCCCCTCTTACTACAGCAATAAAGAAATTCGGAGAAGAATTTGAAAAGCACATTGACAGAAAGATCTGCCAGTCCCTAAGCTGCATTTCTTATGTAAATTTCTATATTGATCCGGCTGTCTGCAACGGATGCGGCGACTGTATGGCGTGTCCCCGGCATGCCGTCAGAGGAGGGGAAAATTTAATTCACATCATTGATACGGATCTTTGCACCAAGTGTGAAAGATGCACAGAGGTATGCAAAAGAAATGCTGTAAAGCGGTATGGTACTGTGAAACCTGTACTGCCGGATGAACCGGCACAAGTGGGAAGTTTTTCTGCTGAAAGCAATGGAATGAAAAAAGGACTTGGCAGAAGGCGGAGAGTGTAAGGCGTTTTGGTAAAGCGAAATCAGGATTATAATTTTAATTATAATATATGAAAATAATGAAATGGAGGATGGAATCATGAGAGAGATGGAAGCGGATGTAATCGTTGTAGGGGGAGGAGCAGCAGGTCTTGCGGCTGCAATAGCAGCTGCAGAGCAGGGAGCAGAGGTCCTTGTATTTGAAAAAGCCAATACAACAGGTGGCTGTGCCAACATGGCAATGGGTCTTCTGGGTGTGGAAACAAAATTGCAGAAGGACAGGCTGATTGATTGTACCAGAGAAAGCGCATTTCAGAAATTTATGGATTATACACACTGGCGTTCTGATGCAAGACTGGTAAAGGGTTATATAGATAAATCTGCAAGCACTATTGCCTGGCTTCAGGATATGGGGGTGAAATTTGCTCTGCCATCTAAATATTTTCCTGGTTCAGAAGCAACCTGGCATATTGTTCAGCCAAAAACGGGGGCTCCGGGGCTGAGAGCAGCAGCAACCATGATTAAGGCAATGACAGACAGGGCAGAGGAACTGGGCGTGAAAATCTGTCTGGAATCCCCCATACAGCGTATTTTGAAGGAAGATGGTGAAGTTATTGGTGTGGTTGCAAAAGACACAGAAGGAGAAATCAGTGCTTATGGTTCCGCAGTCATTATTGCTACCGGAGGATTTGGGGACAGTCCTGAATTCATCAATAAATATACTGATTATGAATGGGGAAAGGATCTTTTCTCCTACAGAATACCGGGACTGACAGGAGATGGAATCAGCATGGCATGGGATGCAGGCGCTGCCAGCGACCGCATGGATATGGAATTAGTATTTTTTGCACCTAATACAGGAGGTTATGCTCCTGTTGAATTACCATTCCGTCAGCCAAACCTCTTTGTAAATCTGGATGGTGAACGGTTCTATGATGAAGCAGTGGTGGAAAATCCCGTTTTCTCTGTAAATGCTATTGCCAGACAGAAAGACCGGGTGGCATTTTCAATCATAGATGATACTATTTTACATCAATATGAGAAAAACGGACTGGATTTGATCAATGTGGTTACTTCGAATATCAGCATGGACGATTTTAAACAGGAAATGCAGGAACTGGTTAAAAATGGAAATGATGTCCTTTTCATAGCCGATTCGATTGGGGAACTGGCGGATAAAACTGGAATTGATAAAGAAGGGCTTGAAAAAACCATAGCTGATTATAATGAATGTTGTAAATCCAGAGACACCATGTTTAACAAAAATCCAAAATACTTAAAGTCAATTAATGGGTCCAAATACTATGCACTGAAGTTTGCACCGAGTGCATACGGAAGCCTTGGCGGAATACGGATCAATTATAAAACGGAGGTGGTAGATAAAGATAATCAGGTGATTCCAGGACTTTATGCGGCAGGAACGGATGCCAACTCCATATGCAACCCGGATTACGTATTCGTTCTTCCAGGAAATACTCTTGGATTTGCCGTCAACTCCGGAAGAATGGCTGGAGAGAACGCAATCCAGTTTATAAAGGAACATTTTTCTGAATAATTTAATCTGTTAAGAGAGGGAGTACTGCATCGGCTGCAGTCTCCCTTTCTTAATATTTTTTAAGGTACATTTTTTCCAGAGTTAAGATTCGCCGTGTAAACTGAAATCATAGAAAATAAAAGGGAGGCTTTAAACAAAATGGAGATAGAAAGACCGGCTATGGCCGGAACGCTGGAATCCAGTGACTGTCAGGTGACTGTGGAGCCAGGAGACGGCAGGATCGATTTTACACTGGAGAGTGCAGTGATCAATCAGTATGGCAACCAGATTAGAAACGTGGTTTTTGAAACTCTGAATCATTTGGGAGTGGATAATATCAAAATTTCCATAGTAGACAAAGGAGCTCTTGACTGTACCATCAAAGCCAGAGTAGAAGGGGCCGTATCCCGCTCCATGGACCACTTTGTCAATATTCATTGGGGAGGTGCCAGAGAATGATCAATTTAGTGAAAAAGCGGCTCAGAAGAACCATGATGTTTTTAAATGCCCAGAAACCGGGACTTATTAAGGATCCTTATATTTATAGACCGGACAGCATCATGCTGGATTTAGAGGATGCAGTTGCAGAAAACCAGAAGGATGCTGCCAGATTTTCCCTGTACCACGCTCTGAAAGAGATTGATTACAGAGGGTGTGAACGTGTGGTTCGGATTAACGGACTGGATACGCCATACTGGCAGGAAGATATCCGCTGTGCAGTAGCCGGTGGGTGTGATGCCATTCGTATTCCCAAAACGGAATGCCCAAACGATATTCACAGGGTGGAAGAAGAAATTATAAAGGCAGAAAAGGATTTTGGGATGCCGGAAGGCAGAGTCCTTATTATGGCAGCCATCGAATCAGCAAGAGGTGTCATGAAGGCTCTGGATATCTGCGAAGCATCGGAACGTCTCTTTGGAATCGCTTTGTCAGGAGGAGATTATACCAAAGACCTGCAGACCCGTATTACGGGAACCGGAATTGAGCTGATGGGAGCCAGACAGAATTTAATAATTGCAGCAAGGGCGGCAAAGGTACAGTGCTTTGACACGGTATATACCGACCTTGATGATATGGAAGGCTTCCAAAAGGATGTGGAAACAATTCATCTCATGGGCTTTGACGGCAAGTCAATCATCAATCCACGCCAGATCCCTGTTGTTCATGAAATCTTTACTCCTTCCGGAAAGGATATTATCTTTGCGGAAAAAGTGGTGAAAGAGATCGAAGAGAAGAAGAAAATGGGTATCGGTGTATTTACAGTAGATGGAAAGATGATTGATATTGCATTCTATGACGGAGCAAGGAGAACCATTGAACTGGCTAAGGCTTCCGGCGTATATAAAGGAGATTTATAAGATGATCAATGCAGTAGGAAGAGAGATTCCGGAAGAAATCTTAAAAATAACAGGAAAAGAACCATTTAAGGGAAATCATTATTTTGACGGCTATGAATATAAAAAGGATGGTCCGTCTACCAGATGTGTCATCAATTCAGAAGGAAGCAAGCTTGTGGAGAACATTCATGAGGTGCTGGTAAAATGTGGCATTCAGGATGGAATGACACTGGGCTTTCACCACCATTTCCGCGATGGGGATTATGTAGTTAACATGGTGATGGAAGAGATTCACAACATGGGAATTAAGGACATTACCATCTGTGCCAGCTCTCTGGGAAAAGCCCATGATAAGCTGGTGGAATTTATAGAAGACGGAACAATTACAAACATTCAGTCTTCCGGCGTGAGAGGAAAAATCGGACGTGCCATTTCAGAAGGAAAACTGAAAGGACTGGCTGTCATGCGTTCCCACGGCGGAAGAGTACGTGCCATAGAGACAGGGGAAGTGAGAATCGATATTGCATTTATCGGGTCTCCTACCTGCGATGATTACGGCAACTGCCGTGGAATCGGCGGAAAGTCTGACTGCGGCGTACTTTCCTACTCCATGGTTGATGCGGATTATGCGGATAAGGTAGTTGCCATCACGGACTGTCTGGTTCCATTTCCAAACTTTCCTGCCCATATTTCCATGACAAAGGTGGACTATGTGGTTGTGGTTGACCAGATCGGAAACCCGGATAAAATCGCTACAGGAGCTGCAAAACCCACCACAGATATGAGAAAGCTGATGATGGCGGATTACTGTACCCAGTTTGTGGTAAACACCCCTTATTTCAAAGACGGATTTTCTTATCAGACGGGTGTTGGCGGCGCTTCCATCGCTTCTACCATTTCTCTTTCCAGAATCATGAAGGAGAGAAATATAAGAATGAAGTTCGGCGTGGGAGGCTTAACAAAGCCCATGTGTGATCTTTTGGAGAACAACCAGGTAGACGCACTGTTAGATACCCAGGATTTTGATTTGAATGCAGTTGAGTCTGTAATTAATCCCAGACATTTCCGCATCAGCGCCGGTGAATATGCTGACCCATTTAACAAAGGAGCAGTCGTAAATAAGCTGGATTTTGTAATACTGGCAGCATTGGAAGTAGATGTGAATTTTAACTGTAACGTTGTGGTTGGATCCGACGGCATTATTACCGGTGCCCAGGGAGGGCATCCGGATACAGCGGCCGGTGCAAAATGTACCATCGTGATTGCACCTCTTCTTCAGGGAAGAATTCCGGCCATCTGTACCGATGTAACAACGGTCACTACTCCGGGAGAATCCATTGACGTGGTAATTACTGATTACGGTATTGCAATTAATCCCAGAAGACAGGATTTAATTGACTGCATGAAGAATGTGGATCTTCCATTTAAAACCATTGAAGAACTGCGGGATATCGCATATTCTATCGTGGGAGAGCCGGAACGGGTGCAGTTTGAAGATAAAGTAGTGGGTATCATTGAAAGCCGTGATGGTACGGTGATGGATGTTGTCCGTAAGATTAAAAAATTTGAATTTTCGGGAGAATAGACAATGCAAAGCAGGTCTTGTGTGAATGTGCCGTCCAGAGAGGAAGAAGCTGCATATCGTATTGGAACTATGGCGTACCGTGCGCTGCTTGAGGAGGTCTATACTCTTCCCAAGCCGGGGCTGGTAGATCCTTATTCCAATGGGGCCCATACGGATATGAATGTGGCCTCTTTTGAGCGGAGCGCCAAGGCCCTGAAGCCTTATTTTGTCACAATGGCTCTGGAGGGGGAGAGGTTGTGGGAAGCGCCCCCTGTGTTATTTGAAACCATTCGCAGGATCGGAATTCTGGCGGAACGGGCCATGTATCAGGCGACTGGAGGAGTGAATACACACAAGGGGCTGGTCTTTCATCTGGGTATTTTATGCGGGGCAGCAGGAGCCTGCCACCGCTCTTTCGGAAGGGTTACCTTAAAACAGCTCATGGAGATGGAACAGGCAATGGTCAGAAATGTACTGGTAAAAGAAGTACAGAACATGGAGACCTTTGTTTCAAAAGGTGAAAAGAACCTTCAAAAGTATGGTCTGACCGGTGCAAGAGGAGAGGCCATAAGCGGCTATTCCTCTGTATTTAAAATTTCACTGCCTGTGATGACCATGGGTCTTTATAATGGTCAGGAGTGGAACCGTATCAAGCTGGAAACTTTGTTCCATCTTATGAGCCAGGTGGATGATTCCAACATTCTTTCCAGGCATAATCCCGGGGTTTTAAGCCAGGTAAAAAAAATTGCCGCAGAGTTTTTAAAAGCCGGCGGTGCCTACCGGAAAGAAAGCATAGATTTATTAAAAGAACTGGACAAATGGTTTGTGAAAAAGAATATCAGTGCAGGAGGAAGTGCGGATCTTCTTGCTGTCACCATATTTCTCACACTGTTAACCGGAGAGTGGGGAGGACTTTATGGAATTCATGAGACTGGAAGGCAGGCCCTTTCGGGGGAAAGAGCTGGAGCGTTTGAAGGAGTTTCTTGCCTGTAATCATCTGGATTACGATCAGGAAATTGAGTATACCATATGCCTTTTAGATGAAAACTACCAGATTGCGGCAACAGGTTCTGCACATGACAATGTGTTAAAATGCATTGCTGTGGATCAGGCTGCAAGAGGTTTTGGACTGGCGGCAACCATTGTTTCCGCACTGGTTCAGTATGAATTTGAAAAGGGAAGGTCCCATATACTCCTTTACACCAAACCGGAGAATGAGGAAATGTTTGAAAATCTGGGATTCTATGGCGTCTTAAAGACCGGAGAAATTCTTTTTATGGAGAACCGGAAAGATGGCTTTTTACAGTTTATCCGCCGTTTAAAAGAGGAGTCTCCGAAAGAAGCACTGTTTCCCGGCCCGGTAATCGGCTGTATGATAGTAAACTGCAATCCCTTTACCAATGGACACCGGTATCTGGTGGAGCAGGCACTGAACCACTGTGATTATCTTCATGTGCTTGTTTTATCCGATGACAGGAGCTTTTTTAACGCAGAGGACCGTTATCAGCTGGTAAAAGAAGGCGTTCAGGATTTATCCCGGGTTATCGTTCACCGGTCATCAGATTTCGTTATCTCCGCAGCTACGTTTCCCACCTATTTCATTAAGGAGAAAGCCCAGGCTCAAAAGGCTAACTGCCTTCTGGATCTGACTTTATTTGCACGCCGCATCGCTCCGGAACTGGGAATTACAAAGCGTTTTGTGGGGACCGAGCCAAACTGTGCCATAACAGGTCAGTACAATGAAGAAATGAAACAGATTCTGCCCCAATATGGAATCCAGGTTATGGAATTTGGAAGAAAAGAGATCAAAGGAACTCCAGTCAGTGCCTCTTTGGTGAGAGCCTGGTATGAAAAGGGTGATTTTAAACATATTAAGGATGTGGTGCCTGAAACCACTCTTAACTATCTGATAAATAAAAAAAGCCAGAGGCCTAAGGGATAAACCGGTATCCCAGACCTCTGACAGTTACAATATGGGCCGGCTTCTGCCGGTCCTCTTCGATTTTACCCCGAAGACGATTGATATAAACCATAATGGCATTATCGTCAACTGCGACACTGTTGCCCCATACGTGCTCATAGATCATCTCTTTTGTGTAGACCTGCCCTGGATGCTTTAAAAACAAAAGCATAAGACTGCTTTCCTTTGAAGAGAGAATGATCTCTTCCCCCTTGTTGTAAAAACGCATGGTGGAAGTGTTATAGGAAAAGGGACCGCATTCCAGAATATCGGAACTGTCCAGTACCTGATTCTTGTAGCGCCTGATGAGCGCCTTAACCTTGGCGCCTAATACAAGAGGGCGGAAAGGCTTGGTGATATAATCATCGGCTCCCAGAGACAGACCATATAAGGAATCGTAGTCCTCGTTCCGGCCGCTGATAATCATAACAGGCGTCTGTATTCCCTGGCTTCGAAGCTTCTTAATCACTTCAAAGCCTTCCATATCTCCCAGCATGACATCCATAAGGATCATATCATAGGTATGATTTTTTAAACAGTTAAGAGCAGCAAGGCCGCTGTCTGCCAGAGTAGTTTCCAAATCATTGCTGTGCATGACTTTTTCCAACAGCTTTAAAATAGATGGATCATCATCTACGATTAATACTTTATCAGACATAGCTTCCCCCAAATGAAAATCATGTAGAATCTTATCGAAATATGTTATAATTTATTATAATATTAATAATTGAACAAGTCAATGAGGAAGAAGAAAACGAGGAGCTTAAATCATGAAGAAAATAAAGGAAATTAGAAATTATACCGGAATATTTATCTGCTGCGCGATGGCAGCCGTTCTGATTATTTTCTGCTTCCTTGTTTTTGGAATCTGGAAGGAATATAAGGATGCTATTATTAACAATCAGAAGAAGCAGATGCTGTTAACTACCCAGAGCATGGGGGAGAATCTAAAAGTCTTTATTGAAGGTTATCAGTCAGATTTAAGTACGATTTATGATATTGTGGAGGAAAATTACAAAAAAACAGGAACCAGGGACTGGAGTATTATCGGGGAATATGTTTCCAATCATAAACGGTTTGTCTATGATGTGATTGTGGAAGATACTTCGGGGAATTTAATAAAGAGCATGAAAGGCTATGGTGTGGAGGAAACCTACTCGGTCACTGCTATTAGCAAGTCGGAGCAGTTTCTTCAGTGTAAACTGGAAAATGGTGATCTTTATCTGGTGTTAAAGCGCAACTTACCTGACATCGGGTCCATTTCCATTGTCATTAATGAAAGAAGCTATTATAAGTCACTGGTTTCCAATATCCGTCTGGGAACCAATGGATATGTTGTTATAAAAGATTCTTCGGGCATTATTCTGGCCCATCCCCAGGAGAAGCAGTGGGGAATTAATGTAATCTCCGGCAGAAAAGAGATGTTTCCGGGCGTGGATTTAAGCAGCCTGGAGCAGATGATAGACAAACAGAACCGGGGGGAAGAAGGAGTTTCTGAGTATTATTCTTATTGGTGGGTGGATCCTGGGGTCCCGGAAGTAAAAAAAATCAGTGCCTATTCACCGGCACATATCGGGGACGGATTCCTGGTCGTCAGTGCAGTAATTGATTACAATGATATCTATATTCCAGTGGCAGCGGGATTTTTTAAACTCGGACTTGTTTTTTTCTGTGCCATGGCAATTGTTCTGGGTCTTGTGGTTTATATCGGAGATTTAAGGGTCCAGAAACGAAAGGATACGGAAGAAATCGCTTATCTTCTGGAATTGAATAAGATATTGGAGGAGATCCATCAGAGTGAGGAAACCATTGCCCACCAGCAGCGGCTTCAGATTATGGGTACCATGACGGGAGGAATCGCCCATGAATTTAACAATCTTCTGACCCCCATTATGGGTTATGCAGAGCTTCTGATGATGGATCTGCCTGAGCGGTCAGAGAACTATGACAACGCCTCGGAAATTTATGAGGCTTCTGCTAAAGCAAAGGAAATTATCCAGCAGATCTCATCATTAAGCAGAAAAAACATGGAAACAGCATTTAAAAATCTTCACGGGGAAAAAGTACTAAGACGGGCGATTAAGATGGTGAGCTCTGTCTGTCCGACCAATATACATCTGACGGAAAAGAGTACCCTTCAGGAAGAGTGTTTTCTGGGCAATGAAACCCAGCTGAATCAAGTGATATTAAATATCTGTGTCAATGCCATTCATGCGATCGGCCATAAAGAAGGGACCATTTCCATATCCTGTCAGGCGGTGGACCGGGAAGAACTGGCGCAGTACAAGCTTTCCACGCTGCCGGAGGGCTGGGATCATTATATCCGGATTGATGTGGAAGATGATGGAGAGGGAATGAGCGACGAGGTACTCAAACAGATATTTGATCCGTTTTTCACCACGAAGAAAAACGGCAAAGGGACAGGACTTGGCCTGTCTTTAGTGGAGCAGATTATTCACTCCCATAAAGGATATGTGTTTGCAGAAAGTACTCTGGGAAAAGGCAGTATCTTTCATCTGTACCTTCCGGTTAATGAGCAGAAGGAGCGGGAGGAACAGATCCAGCTGGGGGACGGGGGACCGGCTCTTCGCATTATGATAGTGGCTGATAATCCAAAAGTTTTACAGCTTTTGGAGAAAAACTTCAGCAGGCTGAATGTTCCTCTTATCTCCTGTATGGATTTTGAGGAGGCAAGAAGAGTTTTAAAAGAGCGGGAAGTGGACGCGGTTGTAACAGAGCAGTATATAAGGGGAAAAAGCGGGGTGGATTTCTGTATGTCCTTACAGGGACCATATCCGGGGGTGATCCGCATTCTTATGACTGACCGGGTGACAAAAGAGCTAGTGGAGGCAAAGAAGCGGAGAATGATTGACGAATACATTGATAAGCCGGTTTCAGATTCGTCTATTTTAAAAGCAGTAAAGAATTTCAGGGATTTATATTAAATCAAAAGTCTAATCTTAACAACTTTTAATTTTTCTCTTAAAGAAATGAAAGAGAGAAGATGTGAGGCTGTAAGGTTGGACTTTTATACTATCCTCATAAACAAAATATAGAGGAGGAAGAAAAACATGAATGAGACAATGCTTGCATTATTAGGATTTGCAACCATTATCATGATCATTGTTTTACTGCTGAGAAATGTTACTGTTCCGGCTCTGGCATTCATCGGAGTATCCTGCGTCAGCGCGCTGATTCTGGTATTAACAGGAACCTTTACAGTCAAAGAAGTTGGGGATTTTATTAAGGCGGGGGTTGCTGATGTGCATTCCACTGCTGCACTGTTCATATTTTCCGTATTATTTTTCGGAATTATGACGGATGCGGGTATGTTTGACAGCATCATCAATGCTTTAATGAAAAAAGTGGGGCATAATGTAATTGGTGTTGCATTTATGACCTGTATTATTGCCATGATTGGTCACCTGGACGGAGGCGGAGCTTCTACGTTCCTGATCACCATACCGGCTATGCTTCCAATTTACAAAAAGCTGAAAATGCGTCCTACCACGCTGCTTTTAATCTGCGTAACAGCTATGGGCGTTATGAATTTACTTCCATGGGGCGGACCTACCATGCGTGCTGCTTCTGTTCTTGGAATTGAAGCCAATGTGCTTTGGATGAGAATCCTTCCAATGCAGGCAGTTGGTATTGCAATTGCGTTATTTACCGCATTCTTCTGGGGTGTGATGGAGAAAAAGCGTGGTGCAGGAATTGACAGCACACTGGAAATGGAAGATACAGATTTGCTGGAAGAAAGTGCTTCTACCAGTGAACTGGGTGATCTTGCAAGACCAAAGCTTTTATTGTTTAACATAGGTCTTACCCTGCTTATTATTTATTGTCTTGTATTTTTAAAGGTTCCATCTTACTTAACTTTCATGGTGGGCTGTGTAATTGCACTTCTGGTTAACTATCCGGGAGCCAAACTGCAGAATAAGATTATTAAATCTCATTCCGGTCCTGCTCTTATGATGGCTTCAACTATTCTTGCCGCCGGTGTATTTTTAGGTGTGCTGGAGCAGAGTGAAATCATGAACCACATGGCAAATATTCTGGCCTCTTTCATTCCGCAGTCCATGGGTCGTTTTATGCCTATCATAATCGGCGTTTTATCCGTGCCGCTGACAATGCTGTTCTGTACGGATTCTTATTTCTACGGACTGCTCCCTGTTCTTATCAGTGTAGGAAACAGCTTTGGAGTAGATCCTGTTCATACGGCAATTGCCATGGTAGTATGCCGCAACTGTGCAACCTTTATCAGCCCGGTAGTTCCGGCCACTTTCCTTGGTGTCGGTCTTGCTGGTGTTGAGATTAAAGACCATATAAAGAATTCTTTCTTATGGGTATGGGGCGTCAGCCTTGTGTGCCTGGTTGCCGGTTTGTTACTTGGTGTCATTACATTTTAATCTCCTAAGAATAACGGGGCTGCATATTGCGGCCCCGTTAGATTTTACTGTATTAAAAAATGCGTTCTGAGATGCTGTGCTTTGGCAGTCAGAACGCATTTTTTATTTTATGAAACGCTGACAGGATCCAGCCTGCCGCAGGAAATATCCATAACAAAGCCTTTTATGGTAACACCGGAAGGCATGAGCGGGTGCTCTTTTAACAGGGAAACAGAGCGTTTGACAGAAGCTTTTGAATCATCAAAACCCTGAAACAGGTTCTCAAAATCAAATCCCATCTCTTTTTGATGCTGTATGGTCTCTCTTGTAATACCGCGCTGTACTAAACGGGTAATAATGGATTCCGAGCTGACGGATGCGGCACCGCAGTCAGTATGACCGATTACCATTATCTCTTCTACACCAAAATCCAGTATGGCAATCAGCAGGCTTCGGATGGTACTGTCGCACGGGTCCAGAATCAGACCGCCGGCATTTTTAATTAATTTTACGTCTCCATTGTGAATGCCGAGAGCTGCGGGAAGAAGCTCTACCAGCCGGGTGTCCATACAGGTCAGTATGGCAAGCCTTTTTCGGGGATATTTGTTCGTATTAAAGCGTTTATAAAAACCGCTGTTTACAAAGATATCATTGTATCTTAGAATTTCCTCAATCATAATCTGCCTCCTTTTATATGGTGTCAGATTTATGATAAAGGTTTAATCTTAACTGTTACTTATGTTTATCCTTAAAGATTATTTAGCTTGGCAGGTAATATCATGCCTGAATTAAATAAATGTCGAATAATGTAAGTGCTTAACCAATAGTTTTACATTGAAAAACCAATAAAAATCTTGGTTGAAATATGGTTAAATATAACAAAAGATATAAGAAAACATCAGACATAATTGTAATAAAATTATAAAAATAATGTAATAATTTACCAAAGATGGTTAAATATGCTTGATTAATTTTAAAGGTAGTTGTAAAATCTTGCTGTAAGCGCTTACACTACACAACGGGAGGGAATCAGTATGAATGCTTTGCGGAAACAATGCAGGAAGGCTTTGGCTGTGCTTTTAACAGCAGCCATGCTTTCACAGTGGGGGGTACCGGGTGGAGGCCTGGCCCATGCAGAACTCTTAAAGGACCTGGGTGGAGGGGATTATGCCACACCGTCAGAGGCAGCTGTATCAGATATTTTTGAGACAAAGGTTTGGGAGGACTTAACTGCCACACCTTCCAATGCGGAAGTTTCACTGTCTGTGGAAACAGCCTCGCCTTCTAACGCCAGTGAAATACCTGCAGATGGAAAACATTACAGCTCGTCAGAGGGGAGCTGTGATGTGACTGACTTAAGAGTTCCCACACTGGCCTATGACGACACATCAATTACTCTGGTATGGGACAAGCCGGAGAATTATGCGGACGTTGCCAATTATTACGTTTATCTAAACGATGAAAAGATCGGTGATGCAAGAAGTAATTTTGCAGACCATGCAGACTGGGCAGCTGTCTACATGAAAGCATTTTACGATTATTATCAGGAAAAAAATATTGATATGGTGAACGTAGATATCCACTCCTTCCATGCAGACGGACTGAAACCGGATACGGATTATGCCTTTTCTGTAGTGGCGGTCAACGCGGCAGGAGAGGAACTTGGAAGCCGTGCCAGCATTTCCTGGTCCACTGCAGGTACACCGGAAGTGTTTGATATTACGGATTACGGCGCAAAGTCATTGGAAGAGGGATTTACTTCCAGCGATGAAGAGAAGAATTCGTTTACAAAGGCCAATACAAAGGCAATCCAAAGTGCCATTGATGCCTGCTCGGAAGGAGGTAAGGTTGTAGTTCCCGAAGGAATTTATATGACTGGGGCCCTGTATTTAAAGAGCAACATGACTCTTGAGCTTTCAGAAGGTGCAGTACTTTTCGGGTCACCGAATGTGGCTCATTATGACCAGAACTACCTTTTGTATCCTTATTCCACAGACACAAGATCCTGGGCATTAATCAATACCTACAGTGCAGATGAGGAGGGCGGCTTTGAGAACATCCGTATCGTGGGAAAGGGAACGATCTATGGAAACGGATGGAAATACGGTTCCGGAACGGTTCCTGCCTCAGAGGGAAACGGATACCTTCCGGCCATTCAGCCAGGGAAGACCGGAGACCCTGACTGGGCAAAGGCTGAATTCTCCAGATATGCTCTAAAAGGATTTGTGGGAAGAAAAGATAAAAATTACAATGACATGGACCTGGGAATCCTTGCAAAAAGTGCCTTTGACAACGGCAAAAGCAATGGTTTGAGCAATACCGCTGCCTATGCCGCCAGACCCAATCTCATTGTTCTTCGGAACGTAAACGGGGTTTATATTGAGGGGATCACAGCGGAAAACCCGGCAATGCATACCATTGCGGTCCTTGACAGCGAGAATGTGGTTTCAGAAAATGTTAAATACATTACTTACGATGCCAACAATGCAGATGGAATAGAACTTGGAAATACCCAGAACGCCATGGTCTTTAATAACTTCTTTGATACCGGAGATGACGCAATCAATTTTGCCACAGGCATGGGAAAGGGTGTGCAGGATACAGATCAGAAGCCATCCAGCGATATCTGGACATTTAACAACTTTCTAAGGGAATGCCATGGAGGCGCTATTGCAGCAGGGAGTCATACTGGTGCTGGTATTGGAAACATGCTGGTGGAGGATAATGTTTTAAATCACAGTGATATGCCGTTTCGTTTTAAGAGTGCACCTGCAAACGGCGGAGGGATCTATGATGTGCTGATCCGGGACTGTGCAGTGGGAGATGCAGAAAAGGTATTTACCTTTAATACGACTTACAGCGATGCGAATCAGGCGATGACGGTAGAACCGGCAGATAAACCGGCAGAGTTTTATAATATTGATGCATTCCGCATTACAGCTGACACCATTACGAAAAATACCATTGATATCGTGGCAGATGTGGACGATCAGATGCCTTATAAATCTGCCCATACTCATCATGATCTTTATTTCCAGGATATAACATTTACCAATATTGACACGAAGCTTGCAAAAAATTCTGAGATTTTAAAAGGAGCTTCCAATGTTACCTTCAATAACGTGGTGATGAACTGGAAGAATATTGAAAAAGAGCCGGATGATGCAGCAGCAGGAAGCTACAGGGCATGGGCCAATTTAAGCTCCTGCAGTGATCTTAATTTTACCGGTACAACAACACAGTCAGTAAATTCTTATGATGCGATGTCAAAACCTGTCTGGCCGGAGGACGCAGCCGTGCTTGCCAGCGCATCCGAAGCGGTAAAGAGCGGATCTGAACGGAAAGTTACATTAAAATGGCCTGCTGCAAGAGATGGGGATCAGGAAGCGGGTAAAGGGGAAATTGCCGGGTATATCGTGGAAACATACCTGGATGATGAGTTAATTGACAAAACAAAACCTGTAAGCGGGACATCCTGTGAAATGGAAGGACTCTCACCGGATACCTGTTACTTATTTAAGGTTTATGGGGTTGATTTGACAGGAAACAGGACACCAGAACTTGCGTATGAGGTGACGACAACAAGTGGAGAGGATCCGGAGTTAAAAGAACCGGAATCCAGCCAGGTTACTTTTAGCGGAATCGGATACACCTGGGCGACTGCAAAGTTCGCGGCCAATAAGGATCCCAGAGTCCGCGGTTACCGGGCATATGCAGACGGAGAGCTGGCAGCTACTGTTTATAAATATCAGCTTGCTGATCCCAAAGCCAGTAACGTCAGCATGACCATCGGGCGCATGATGGAAGACAGCAACGAAATAATTGTTGAGGCATTCAGCGACTCAGGACAGACTTATGAATATAAGGAAAAGACAGTTAAAACGATGAAAAATTACGATTACAAGGCTCCGGTGTGGGATCCTGATGCCCTTAAGGCAACAGTTTCAGGAGAGAACGTGCTCCTGTCCTGGAAAGCGCCGGAGGATGAATCGGGGATCTATGCATACAGGGTGTATGTGGATGAGAAACCAGTTTATACGACGGAAGGAGATTATTTCAATCATGTGAATGGCACCTATACAACAACGGATGCATTTTACACGGTAAATAATCTGGATTTATCCGAACCTCATACGTTTCGTGTAGAGGCGGCAGATGCCTGGTGGAGAGCCCAAAATGGGAGCGGGCCGTTCCACTGGACAAACAGCGGACCTAAGGTTACATGGGATGGCTTTGGAATGATGGGATCTGAAATTCTATGGAGGTCTTCGACATTTGGCCAGTCCACTGATATGAACTTTTCATCCAATGTTCTGGAGGATAAGGTTGGAACTAATTATACATGGCCGGTAAATTCCGGTACTCCCCTGGGAATGGAAGGAGAACCGGTTCAGGATGTGGTAATCGAATCCAGAGGAGGCAAACTTCAGGCAGGACATGATGGACTTACATTTTATTATACCGAAGTGCCAACCAGTAAGAACTTCGTTCTCACTGCAGATGTAATCGTGGAAAAGATGGGACCTGAGAACGGTACCAAGCCGAATCTGCAGGAAGGGGCAGGTCTTATGGTGCGTGATGTGAATGGTTCTCCAAGAAAAGATCCCCTGGAGGAGGGATACGAAGAGTATCCGGCTGCCTCTAATATGGTCATGCTGGAAGCCGGGGCAGCTGGAAAATCCCTGAATGCAGATTTAAACTTACTGGCGGCGGCCCGCTATGGTGTGAACAGTCCGGCAGGAAATCTAAAGTCTGTAAAGACGACAGAAACATTCGAAAAATCTGTTGGAAAAGCGGATAAGTCAGGAGGAAAGACCAACAGCTATAATACGGAGCTTAAGTTAAAACTGGAGCGGACCGATGAAGGATTTATTACCTCTCATCTGGATAAAGATGGAAAAGTAATCAGTACATATACCTTTAAAGATAAAAATGTAACTCCCAATATTGTATCTCATTTAGATGAGGATCTGATGTATGTCGGTTTTTTTGCTTCCCGAAATGCCAGAATGACGGTTAAAAATATTTCTCTGGATTTAACGGATGTTATAACACCCGATGAATCACCGGCATACGTGGCGCCGGATGATGAGGGCGCCTCACTGTATGTGGCGTCCGGTGAATATTCAAACAGCCGGGAATATATGGTTCAGGCGCTGACGAACCAGTCAGGAAGTATGACAGTAAGCCAGGATGGAAGTGTAATCGGATCGGATATGGCAGTGACCGGAGGCGTTCAGTTTAAAATGCCAGCAGTCATAAATGAATCGGGAGGGGAGTTTAAGCTGACTTTCGTGCCTTCCGAGGGGGCAGATGCAGGAAAAGCGATTATAAAGACTTTTCAGGTTAAGAGAGAAGACTATGGCACAGATCTCTATGCTTCGCCGGAAGGGTCCGATACTGGGGCTGGAACAGCCGCAGATCCCATGTCCATTGAGACGGCAGTAAAAAAACTGGTTCCGGGCGGAACCGTTTACATGAATGAGGGAACCTATCATGCATTCCAGATTCCGTTAACCGCCTCCGGAAATGAGGACAGGAGAAAGACTCTGACGGCACTGGGAAAGGTTACCATAACAGGCAGCTCGAAGATATTTGTCTTAGATTCTGATTACTGGAATATTACAGGACTTGATGTGGATGGGCGTAATGTGGAAAACAGCCGCGGGGTAATGATTCACGGAAGCTATAATCTGATGAAGGATTCCCTGATTCACAACACATCCAGCGATGCAGGCCTTACCATTACAAAATCAAGAGGCAGCAGGAGTTTATGGCCGTCTTATAATGTGATTGAAAATTGTGAATCCTATGAAAATAAGGACGGATCCATGATTAATGCAGATGGTTTTGCATCAAAGTCCTGCTCTGGTGATAACAACCGGTTTATAAATTGCGTTTCCCATGATAACGCAGATGATGGCTGGGATTTATATAATACGCTCTCTGACGGACCAAACGGCAGAACCATCATTGAAAACTGTGTGGCATATAACAACGGAAACAATGGTTTCAAGCTTGGGGGAGAGGGCAGGGAAGTACCACACATTCTACGAAACAGCATTGCTTTCCACAACAATCTGGACGGAATTACGGATAACTTTAATCCAGGTGAGCTAAGAGTTGAAAACAATACATCGTTTGATAACCGGAGATTTAATATTATATTACGTCCAAGTCCTTATAAGAAAAATGAGGACGGCAGCCTGACGGCAGACGGAATTGTAAATAATAATGTTTCCTACCGGAGTGCTGCGTACAGCGCGAAACTGGATAAGGTCTACGCAGACAAAATAGCAGCTAGTGAGATCAGCAACAACTATCTCTTTACAGAAGCCGGAAATACCATAGGAGGGGAGAATTTTCTTTCCCTCGATCCCGCTGCATGCTTTTACCGGGTTGAAGGAAGAATTATGTTTGGTGACTTCCTGCGCCCTGCAAAGGGAAGTGTAATTAAAAATGCAAAGGCCGGAGCGGTGCTGCCTGGAATCAACGAACCGGAACCAGAGCCAGAACCAGAACCTGCTCCCAATCCGGATCCCTCCGATTTTAACCGGGATTCTGATTCTGAATCTGACCGGGATTACGCAATCAGAAAAGAAGCAGGAGAGGTTTCAGGAGACTGGAAGCAGGATGAGAAAGGCTGGCGTTTCAAGAAGAAAGACGGAACCTATCCGAAAGATGAGTGGGCAAAAGTAAACGGTGTCTGGTATTATTTTGGACAAAACGGATATATGACTACTGGCTGGAAGCAGGTAGACGGAAACTGGTTTTATCTGGCGGCAGACGGCGCCATGCAGACAAACTGGATCCTGACTGACGGAAACTGGTACTATATGAATGCAGATGGTTCCATGGCAACCGGGTGGGTCATGGTAAAGGATACCTGGTATTATTTGAACCAGAAAGGAGAATGCCTTTTAAATACGGTAACACCTGATGGATACCGGGTTGATGAAAATGGTGCATGGAGGAAATCCTGATTTTATCTGACTGCAGAAATGCATAATAAAAAATGAAAAGAGAGTGCTGCAAGACAGGAGATATTACTGTTCTTGCAGCACACTTTTTGTCGAAAATTGTAGAAAATGGCAGAAATTGAAATTGTGGAAACAGCCGTTAAATGATAATATAGATCTATAATAAATGTTTGTTTGTCCTGCTTTAAAAATGATCGACATCTTATGATCGGGAGGAAGTCATTATGTTTCGTGAGGCAATGAAGTCCTATTACGCTCCTCTTTTAATCCTGTTATTTTTCGGAGTCATGGTTTTTGTGGACAAGCTTTTTTCGCAGAAGATCAAGCGCCTGTTTCTGCTGGAGATTTGTCTGCAGCTTTTTTTGATAGCTGTTACCTGGCTGGATCAGTATTTTGCATTTATGGGAGATAATGGGTTTGCGTGGAGGCTGAGAAGCATTACAACCTGTTTGAATTTTGCAATCGGCCCGTGTTCTCCCATGATTCTGGTGCTGATTTATGATACAGGTGTATTAGGAAAAATACCAAAAATATTTTACGTTCCCCAGATAATAAATTTTACCACGAGTGTCCTGAGTATATGGAGCGGATGGATTTTTTCAGTGAGCACCAGCAACGTATACAGAAGAGGACCGCTGTTTCCCATGTCTTTAACGGTTGGATTTTTTTATCTGCTCACGCTGATTGTATTTTCTGCGAAGCAGCAGAATAAGCCCAACCGGCGGGCGGAGACAACATTTCTTATAGCCGCTTTTGGGGGAATTGGCTCAGCTGCCTGTCTGGAGGTATTTTTTGGACTGAGTTTCATGATATGGAATGTTTCTTCCGTATGTATTGTTTTGTATTTCCTTCTTCTGACCACCCAGAAAATATTGTACGATTCCATGACTGGTACATACAGCCGTACTGCCTATGAAAGACGGATGGAGAAAATAAATTTTAGGCTTCCCTGTACGGTTGCAATGATCGATTTAAACAATTTAAAGCAGTTAAATGACCGGTATGGACATTCCGCAGGAGATGTGGCAATCTGCAGCGTCACATCCGCAATTTTAAAGCAGAAGTCCAGACATATGAAGCTATACCGCTATGGAGGAGATGAATTTGTCTTCGTCAGCAGCCGGATTTGTGAAGAGGAAATGGACCGTGTGCTAAAAACAGCGCAGGAGCAATGCAGCGGGGTTATCGAGCTGCCGGTTTCTTTTTCCTACGGAGTCGCGGTTCATCAGGCGGGAGATTATATTCATGAAGCAATCCTTCGTGCAGATGAGGCTATGTATCAGAATAAGGCGAAAATGAGAGAGGGGAAGGCAGCGGAATGAAATAGCAGAGTGCCAGAGTAAAATAAATTTATATTACTGGGCTGGAATCAATATCGAAGCGAATGTTATATATTATTACTAAAAAAATGCAGAAAGTAAGGATATGATTATGAAAAATATTAAAAACGGCATTGACAAGACGAATAAATAATTGTATATTAAGATGACGGAAACCGTTTTCTGCAGGAGGCAATTTGATGGTATCTATAAATGATGTGGCGAAAAAGGCCGGGGTGGCAAAATCAACAGTATCTAAGGTTTTAAATAATTATTCTCTGGTAAGCGAAGAGACCAGATTAAAGGTGGAGAAAGTTGTTGAAGAGTTAGGATATGTACCGAACTCAGTTGCCATTTCCCTCTCAAAAAAGGAATTTAACCGGGTAGGGCTGATTGTAGATATCCGACATAACAGTGAGTTTGTCGAGGAAATCAATATGCAGCACCTGACAGGCGCTTTTGAAAAAGCGAAAGAATATCGTATAGAGGTGGTGACATTTTTTAGTTCTCAGTTTGAGGAGATGAACTACAAAGAGGTTACTAATTTTTTGAAATCCCAAAGAATTAATTGTTTGATTATATACAATTTATCCATAGAGAATAAAAACATTTACAAGATTATTGAAAGGCAAGAGTTTTTTTGTGTTTTGGTTGATTCCCCCATCAGCAATGCAAGAACATCATCTGTATCCATCGACCATTTTCAGGCACAGTATGATGTGGCGAAAAAAACCTTTGATGAGAATGACTACATTAATCATGTACTTTATATTGCAGGAGGTGCAGGCGGGTACATAACGAACCAAAGATTAAAGGCTATGACGAGGCTGCAGGAAGAGTATGCTTTTGAACTCATGATACAGTATGGTGACTTTAATGAATATAAAGCAAGAGAGATTACACAAAAGTATGCGTCCGAGATCAATGTGGTTGTATGTGCATCAGACTTAATGGCAATTGGTGCGGTGTTTGCGTTGACGGAGATGGATTTATTCCGCCCTGTATGCGGTTTTGATGGAATTCGATTAATGGGGTACACTCAAATAGCTATGAATACTGTGAAACAGGATTTTAAAAGGAAGTCCAGGCAAGCGTTTGATGAACTCAAGAAATTGCTTGATGGTGAAACCGGCAGACATGTTCTGATACCCTATGAGGTATGTAAAATTAATTATATGGATGTTATTCAGAAATAAGGATAATATCAATATAATTTTTTTCAGAATTCGGAAACCGTTTTCCGGGCCGGCTGCAGTTAATTTAAGGAATCTATATACAGCAGATGGACTAAAAAAAGGAGAGGCTGATATATGAGAGAAGCAGGAATGTTATTGCCTTTATCATCACTGCCATCCGGTCATGGAATTGGAGATATGGGCAAGTATGGTTATGAATTAATAGATTTATTGGAAAAAAGCGGATTTCATATATGGCAGATACTCCCGTTAAATCCCGTGGGGTATGGTAATTCACCCTATCAGCCCTACTCTTCCTTTGCGGGAGATGAGATCTATATCAGCTTGGAAGAGTTGTATTTAGAAGGCTTATTAAAGAAAGAACCGCCAAAATTTATGGAGCACAGTTCCTGTGTGGATTATGAAAAAGTAAGGACATTCAAAGGGCTTTATTTAAAGAAAGCATTTGAACACTTTATACCTGCAAAAGATTATGAGGATTTTGCCGCCCAGGAATGGGTGTACTTATATGCGGTATTTCTTACCTTGAAGAAGCAGAATCACTTAAGATGCTGGAATGAGTGGAGCTTGGAACAAAAGGAATGGATCAAGGATAAGAAGTATGATATCTCTGCTTACAGCAATGAAATTAAGTATGAGATGTTTGTACAATATGAGTTCTACAAACAATGGATGAATTTAAAGGATTATGCCAACATTCACGGGATCAAAATTATGGGAGATATTCCATTCTATGTAGGAATCGATTCATTGGATGTATGGATAAATCAGAAATGTTTCTTATTGGATTCAGATGGAAAGCCTGTCTTTATCGCAGGAGTTCCACCGGATTATTTTAGTGAAACAGGACAAAGATGGGGGAATCCGATTTATGATTGGGAGTACTTAAAGGAAACCAACTATAGCTTTTGGATTGACCGTATAGCATATAACAGTAAACTTTTTGATTACATTCGGATTGATCATTTCAGGGCGTTTGATACCTATTGGATGATTCCTTCCACCTCTGATACTGCGATTGAAGGAAATTGGATTGAGGCACCTGGTTATGAAGTGTTTGATTTGATCAAAGAAAAATTTCCACGGCTGGAGATCATTGCAGAAGATTTAGGAAATTTAAGGAAAGAGGTTCATGTATTAAAGAATCACTACCATTTAAAGGGAATGAAAATTGTACAGTTTACTTTTGATCCGAAAGAAAATAACAATGATTTTGAAGATGTACGTAATATGGTGATCTATACAGGAAGCCACGATAATCAGACAATTCGCGGCTGGTATGCTTCACAGGTTAAAGAAACACGGGCTGCAATCAGAAAAGCATTAGAAAATCTTGGTTATAAGGATCAGACCATTTCAAGGCGTTTTTTAAAAATGACCTTTGACAGTATTGCAGACATTGCCATTGTTCCGATGCAGGATTTGATTGATTTAGGAGACGAAGGAAGAATCAATACACCGGGTACACTGGGTTCTCCTAACTGGGAATGGAAGTTAAAAAGCTTTGACGAGTTCAAACAGGAAATTGACAGTATCAAAGAGATGATACAAAACAGTAATCGGTATATATGAAAGGTATGGTAGTTAGAATGTTAGAAAAATCATTACAAAATCGATACGGTAAAAAGCTTCAGGAATGCAGTAATGAAGAAATCTACTTAGCTCTTTTGGATATGACCAGAAGCATGGCAGATGAAAAGAAAGGGGAAGAGAGTAAGAAGAAGGTTTACTACATATCAGCTGAGTTTTTAATCGGTAAGTTATTATCCAATAACTTAATCAATTTGGGAATTTACGATGAAGTGAGAAAGGAATTGGCTCAAAATGGGAAATCCATTACAGAAATTGAGAATGTAGAACTGGAACCATCTTTGGGGAACGGCGGTCTGGGAAGATTAGCAGCATGTTTTCTGGATTCCATTGCAAGTCTTGGATTAAACGGTGATGGTATCGGTTTGAATTACCACTTGGGGTTATTCCGTCAGTTGTTTAAAGAGAATCTGCAAAAAGAAACCACCAATCCATGGATTACCAGAGATAGCTGGTTAACAAAGAGAGACACTTCTTATACGGTTACCTTCAAAGATTTTTCAGTCACTTCAAAGTTATATGATATTGCAGTAACTGGTTACGAGAATCGTACCAATCAACTTCATCTGTTTGATATTGATACAGTGGATGAAACCATTGTAGGAGAAGGAATTACCTTTGACAAAGAGGATATCAGGCGAAATCTCACGCTGTTCTTATACCCGGATGACAGTGATGAGAAGGGGGAATTGCTCAGAATCTACCAACAGTATTTTATGGTAAGCAATGGGGCACAGATGATTATTGAAGAATGTGAAAAGAAAGGAAGTTCATTAAAGGACTTAAATGAATATGCGGTAATTCAAATTAATGATACCCATCCTACTATGATTATTCCTGAACTGATCCGTTTACTGGTACAAAAGGGAATTGACATGGAGGAAGCGATAGAGATTGTTTCAAAGACCTGTGCCTATACCAATCATACAATCTTGGCGGAGGCTTTGGAAAAATGGCCTGTTAAACATTTAGAAAAGGTTGTGCCTCATATGCTTACGATTATTAAAATACTGGATCAAAAGGTCAGAAGTAAATTTGATGATCCGTCCGTATATATCATCGACAAAGAGGACCGTGTGCACATGGCTCACATTGATATCCATTATGGTTTTAGCGTAAACGGAGTTGCGGCCCTGCACACGGAGATTCTGAAACAAAATGAACTGAATAATTTTTATAAAATATATCCTCAGAAATTCAATAACAAAACCAATGGTATTACGTTCAGACGCTGGTTGATGTATTGCAATCATCCATTGACCTCCTATATCAGCGAATTGATTGGTGACAGATTTAAAAAGGATGCAGACCAACTTGAGAAGTTGTTGGAGTTTAAAGAAGACAGCAAAGTATTAAATACGTTACTTCAGATAAAAAGTGCGAACAAGAAAGTACTAAAAGAATACTTAATGCAGACACAGGGAATTCAGATCAATGAGAACTCCATCTTTGATATTCAAATCAAGCGCTTACACGAATATAAAAGACAGCAGATGAATGCACTGTATATTATTTATAAATATCTGGAGATCAAAAAAGGCAATAAGCCGAAAACACCCATTACGATCATATTTGGTGCGAAAGCAGCTCCTGCTTATATCATAGCAAAAGATATTATCCATCTGATTTTATGCTTGCAGGACGTGATATCTAAGGATCCGGAAGTGAACTCTTATCTAAACGTAGTCATGGTTGAGAACTACAATGTCACATTAGCGGAAAAGCTGATTCCTGCCTGTGAGATATCTGAACAGATCTCTCTGGCCTCCAAGGAAGCCAGCGGTACAGGGAATATGAAGTTCATGTTAAATGGAGCGATTACTTTAGGAACAATGGATGGTGCCAATGTGGAAATCGCAGATTTAGTGGGAAAAGATAATATTTATATCTTCGGAAAACCCAGTGAAGAGGTTATTGCCCATTACAATAAGCAAGATTATGTATCAAAAGATTTTTATGAGAATGATGCTTTGATTCATAAACTGGTTGACTTTATTGTAAGCGATACCCTGATGAAGGTCGGCAGGAAAGAACATCTGGAACGCTTACATCATGAACTTATTTCAAAAGACTGGTTCATGTGCTTACTGGATTTAAGAGATTACATCTCAAAAAAGGAAGAAATCATTGAAGATTATGAAGACCGGGTTAAATGGTCAAAGATGATGTTGGAAAACATCAGCCGTGCAGGGTATTTCTCCTCCGACAGAACAATCAGGGGTTATAATCAGGACATTTGGAAGTTATAAGCTTTAAAATTTAATAAGATTGATTGTGAATCAATGAAGTAAACTGTTGATTTATGATAGTAACTATGAATGATGAAAATCAAAACTATTTATTAAGGGGAGGTATTTTATGAAGAGAAATTTTTTAGCCTTACTTATGGCCGCTGCAATGGTAGTATCTTCTTCTGCATGCAGTAAGAATGTTCCAAGCAGTGGTACAGCTCAGGAACCTATGAAATCAACCACAGCCAAAACGGGAGAAGCAGAGCCTGTAACATTAAAAATTTGGGCTCCTGAAAATCAAATCCAAACAGGAACTCTGGATTCTATGACAAAATCTTTTCAGGCATTACACCCTGAATGGAATATTACATTTAATGTTGAAACACAAGGGGAGGATACTTTAAAAGATGAAATATTAAAAGATGTATCAGCAGCCGGTGACGTCTTCTTTTTTGCAAGTGATCAGTTAAATGAGTTAATCAATGCAGGAGCTATTGCAAGACTTGGCGGAAGCACAGAAGAAATGGTTAAATCCACTATGGGAGAATCTGTTGTAAAAACAGTGACAAAAGACGATGCAATCTATGGTATTCCATTCACTCATAACACCTTCATTATGTATTATGATAAATCATTGTTAAGTGCCAAAGACGTAAAATCCGTTGAAGGTATTATGGCGAAAGATACAGGTGATAAAGTCTACAATTTCTGCTTTGACCCCGCTGGCGGCTGGAAATTAGGTGCCTGGTACTACGGAGCAGACTTAACAATCTATGGTGAAAGCCAGACCGATTTTGCAGCTGGTGCTAACTGGAATAATTCGACCGGTGTCGCGGTTACAAATTACTTAATCGACTTAATAAATAACCCTAAAACAGCATTTGCAGATGATGTTTCTCTATCCGAATTAACAGCAGATCACAGAATAGGCGCTTGGTTTGACGGTTCTTGGAACTATAATCTTTATAAGGATGCTTTAGGCGATGATTTAGGTTTGGCAGTAATCCCGACTTTCAATCCAGACGGAAAGGATTATCAGTTAAAAGGCTTCTATGGTTCCAAAGCAATTGGTGTTAATTCCCAGTCCCAAAATCCTGCTGTAGCAGTAGCGTTTGCAGCTTATCTCGGGAGTGAAGAGATGCAGTTAGAGCGATTTAAAAAGAATGGTCAGGTACCTACCAATCTTAAGGCAGGAGAATCCGAAGAATTACAGGCAGATGAAATGGTAAAGGTTATTGTAGACGAAGTAAATACCGCATCTGTTATGCAGCCTACATCCGTAGAATTCACCTCAAAATACTGGTCTAATGCTGTTGGCATTGCAACTGAAATCAAAACTGGTGAGTTAAACAAAGAGAATGTACAGAAAAAGTTAGATACATTTGTAGCTACATTAAAGGTAGAATAAAAATCTATTAACAAAAACCACGGATAGTTTATTAGAGAGGATTGGATCATGGTTCGCAGAAAGGAAAAGAAGTCAAATAATAACACATCGATTCGTGATATAGGGGGAATTGCTGCTTTTATTCAAGGAAATTGGATAACAAAATTATCCGCCCTAATATTTGGTTTAGGTAATTTAGTGCATAAACAAATTATTCGCGGCTTGTTTATGCTTTTCGTAGAAATTGCTTATATTTATTATATGATCACAGCTGGTTTTAATTCCATAGCAGATTTTATGACATTAGGAACAAGTGTTCAGGCAGAGGTTTTTAATGAAGCAAAGCAGATTTATGAATATGTACCAGGGGATAATTCCATGTTATGTCTGCTCTATGGTGTTGTAACAATTTTTCTGACTCTTAGTTTTATACTTTTTGCAATGACATCTGTAAGAAGTGCTTATGTAACGCAGAAAAAAATAGAATACGGCAAGGCAATCCCCTCCTTCCGAGAAGATTTAGCATCTTTAAAGGAGCAAAACTTACATAAATCTCTTTTGTTTTTACCGGTATCAGGTGTCTTATGTTTCACAATTGTTCCCCTTGTTTTTATGATATTAATTGCGTTTACGAACTACGATAAAAGCCATCAGACACCGGGAAATCTCTTTGACTGGGTTGGATTTAAAAACTTTTCAGCAATGTTTGCTCAAAACGGCACATTATCCAACACATTCTGGCCAGTATTTAACTGGACGATTATATGGGCAGTATCTGCTACATTTTCCTGTTACATTTTAGGAATGTTGCTGGCAATTTTAATCAATCGTGAAGGTACCAGATATAAAAAATTTTGGAGATTTATCTTTGTCATTTCCGTTGCAGTACCTCAGTTTGTAACGCTGCTTACCATGAGAACGATCTTCAATACCAACGGCCCGGTGAATGGAATGCTGCGTAATATCGGTATCATTGGACCGACGGAGGCGATCCCGTTTTTTACTGATTCGACACTGGCTAAGATTACAATTATCTGTATTAATATCTGGATTGGTGTTCCGTTTTCCATGTTAACAACTACAGGTATTTTGCAAAATATTCCTAAAGATTTATATGAGGCTGCAAAGGTGGATGGAGCAAATGCAATTGTCACATTTTTCAAAATAACATTACCTTATATGCTGTTTATTACAACACCATATTTAATAACATCTTTTGTCGGAAATATTAATAATTTTAACGTTATCTTTTTATTATCTGGTGGCGGACCGGAATCACTGGAATACTATTATGCCGGTAAGACAGATCTGTTAGTGACCTGGTTATATAAATTGACTATTACGAATAAGGATTACAATTTAGGCGCTGTCATTGGCATTATAGTCTTTATAATACTGGCAATATTATCATTATTAACTTATCGTCACACAGGTTCCTATAAAAATGAGGAGGCTTTCCAATAATGAAGAGAGATACAAAATCTTTAAAAAGAAGACAATTCATTAATAATACCATTGTTCATGTATTATTGGGTATTCTCGGATTTATATGGGTATTGCCTGTTTTCTTTGTTATCCTGACTTCTTTTCGTGCAGAAGGCGGCTCTTATAAAAGTTATATATTGCCAAGAGGATATACGCTGAACAATTATAAGAAATTATTTGATCAGACAGGCAACTTAAATTATGAAAGATGGTTTTTCAACACATTAATCGTAGCAATATGTTCTTGCTTATTATCCGCTTTTTTTGTTTTATGTGTCGCTTATGTAACATCCAGGCTGAGATTCAAAATGCGTAAAATAATGATGAATATTGCTTTGATACTAGGTATGTTTCCGGGGTTCATGTCAATGTATGCTGTTTACTATATATTAAAGGGATTTGGATTTTTAGAGGCAGGTCCTCTAAAATTAGTCGCGCTGGTTATGGTATATTCAGGCAGTTCGGGACTGGGATATTTAGTCATCAAGGGCTTTTTTGATACCATTCCGAAGACCATAGATGAAGCAGCATTTATCGATGGAGCAACGAAGTGGGAGGTGTTTCGTAAAATTACGATTCCTCTATCCAGACCGGTTATTGTTACAACACTTTTAACTTCTTTTATGGGACCTTGGGTGGATTATATTTTTGCCAAGGTAATATTGGGGCAGGACAGACAGTATTACACCATTGCGATCGGATTATGGACGATGTTAGAGAAAGAATTTGTGGAATATTATTATACCCAGTTCTTTGCAGGCTGTGTATTGATCTCGATACCAATTGCATTTATTTTTTTGTTATCACAAAAATACTACGTGGAGGGAGTATCCGGTGCTGTCAAAGGTTAAGCGTGTTGGACGACTGGTTTAGCGGGTGGAAGAAAAGCCACACGTACGGTTCTGGAAAGAACTTCGCATTGTGAGGTGCGATTTTACTAAACTTCTGAGTCTGCCCAGCTGTATTCGTAATAGATAAACGGTATATTCAGATTTTTTACTTACAAAAGCTCTTTTTTATATTCCAAAACTTTTTAAGCTGATCAATATATGATAAATTATTGTCAAAGTTATCATGCGATAATATCATCTGAAAAACTGATACTGACAGCAAAAAAAGTGAGGAGAATGTTATGAAAAATGGAAAATTCGTGGGGCTTGCCGTGATGGCGGCCGCTGCAGCAGCTGTAATTGCATTGTCTGGTCCGGTTTACACCAGTCTTGACAAATCCGGGAAAAAGAATGCTCAGGAAGCAGCGGCAGAAGGCGGGAATGAAAACGAGAAAGAAAAGCAGGCGGACATTGTTATTATCGGCGCAGGGGGAGCCGGAATGACAGCAGCTGTTGAAGCGGTTCAAAAAGGAGCCACTAATCTTGTTGTATTGGAAAAAATGCCGATTACAGGAGGAAATACTGTCCGCGCTACCGGTGGTTTAAATGCAGCTGAAACACCGTATCAGGAAGCTGAGGGAATTGAGGATTCCATTGATCTGTTTGTGGAAGACACCATGAAAGGCGGAAAAAATTTAAATGATCCAAAGCTTGTTCAGGTGATGGCGGAGCAGTCTGCAGATGCGGTTACCTGGGTCAATGAAATAGGCGGCGATCTATCCGTAGTAGGGCAGTTCGGCGGAGCCAGTGTTAAGAGAATCCATCGTCCGTCCGATACTTCCGCAGTAGGTCCCATGCTTGTAAATGCTCTTAATGCAAAGCTGAAGGAACTGGATGTACCTGTATTTTTAGAGACAGAAGCAGTACATATTTTACTGAGCGAAGAGGGCGCAGTTCAGGGAGTACAGGCAGTAACAAAGGGCGGCGAGCCTTATACGATCTCTTGTAAGGCTGTGATTTTAGCAACGGGAGGATTTGGAGCCAATTCTGAGATGGTGGTAAAATACAAAAAGGATTTAGAAGGTTTTTGCACCACCAACCACTCCGGTGCTACCGGTGATGGAATTGTCATGGCTGAAGAGCTGAAGGCAGGACTTGTGGATATTGATCAGATCCAGACCCATCCAACAGTTAATCCGGATACAACTACCATGTACACAGAAGGCGTCCGTGGAAACGGTGCAATTTTGGTCAACCGATCCGGTAAACGTTTTGTCAATGAGCTGGAAACAAGAGATGTGGTTTCAGAGGCCATTTTAAATCAGGAGGGCAAAACCTGTTTCATGATATTTGACCAGTCTGTAAGAGAAAGCTTATCCGCAATTGAAAAATATATCGGTCAGGGTATTATCACCCAGGCGGATACACCGGAGGAGCTGGCGGAAGCAATCGGTGTTGATAAGGATCAGCTGAAGGCAGCACTGGAACAGTATGCAAAGTACCAGGCGGAGGGTAAGGATACAGAATTCGGAAGAGAAAGTATGGAAGTTCCGTTAAGCATGCCGCCTTACTATGCAGGATTGTGTGCTCCTGCCGTCCACCATACCATGGGCGGAGTGAAGATTGATACATCCACCCAGGTGTTAAAGGAAGATGGCAGTATAATACCGGGACTGTTTGCAGCCGGAGAGGTAGTCGGAGGAGTTCATGGAGCAAACCGGCTGGGAGGAAACGCGGTGACAGATATTGTGGTTTTCGGAAGACTGGCAGGAAGTGCGGCTTATGACTATGTTGCTGCAAACGGCGGTTTCACTGAGAAAACCATGAAGGCCGCAGAAGAGGGAGAAGCAGCACAGCCGGAAGTAAAGGGTAACTATAAGGACGGAACCTATACCGGAACCGGTAAAGGAAATAACGGAGATATTACGGTAGAAGTTGTGGTGAAAGACGGAAGCGTGACTGCCATAGAACTGACAGATCATCATGAGACTCCGGGAATCTATGAGGCGGCAGAGAAAACTGTTACTTCATCCATTATCAGAACACAGAGTACTTCTGTAGATGGGGTGTCAGGCGCAACCAACTCTTCTAAGGGAATCAAAGAGGCGGTGACGGCGGCTCTTGAAAAGGCAAAATAAACCTGAAATATGTTAGCAATCAAGATAGCGCTGGAACCTTTCCGGCGCTATTTTTAAATGCTTTTGGGCAGATTACCAGGACACAGGAGGAACTATGTTAAAAGTACAGGGAATGCTTCACAGTGCATATAAATCTAACAAATGAAAATTGTATTTGAACTATTTACACTTCAACGTTATAATAGAAAAAATATAATTCACGGAAGCTATAGGGCATAAGGAAAGGGAATCAGAATGAAAACGGTCAGAGTGAGAGATGTGGTCATTGGAGAAGGCGTGCCAAAGGTATGCGTGCCTATGGTGGAAACAAAAGTGAAAGATGCGGTATTGTCTGCCGGAAACTTAAAAGCCGGCGGAGCCGATGTGGCGGAATGGCGGATTGACTGGCTTGATGATGCACATGATATCAGTAAAGTTGTGGAAGCGGCAGGATGTATCCGAAAAGCCCTTGGGGAGATACCTCTTCTTGCAACCTTCCGTACTGCAGGGGAAGGTGGAGAAAAAGAAATCAGTGTGCAGCAGTATATTGATCTATATCTTGCTCTTATACGTTCCGGTTATGTGGATCTGATTGATGTGGAACTGTTTTTTGATGAAGAAGCCGGGAAGATACTTGTGGAAGAAGCTCACAAAGAGGGCGTCTGTGTCATCGCTTCCAATCATGATTTCCAGAAAACACCGGAGAAAGAGGAACTGTTTCACCGTGTGAAGCTGATGCTTGAGCTGGGCGCAGACATTCCCAAAATTGCCGTGATGCCACGAAATGTGGGGGATGTTATGGTGCTTCTGACAGCAACTTATGAGATGTCACACTATATTTCGGACCGCCCCATTATTACCATGTCCATGTCAAAAGAGGGTGTGATCAGCCGGTTCTCCGGTGAGTTTTTCGGATCTGCACTGACCTTTGCTGCAATCGGAAAAGAATCGGCTCCGGGGCAGATTGAAGCTGGTAATTTAAAGAAGATGCTTAATCAGATTCATGATATTATTTCATAATTTTGACGTTTTCTGTCAGGTTTGCTTTGATAAAAAAGGATCTTGACAAATAAAAAAAAACCTCATATACTAAAAATTAACTTCATATAAAAGAAAAAGCATTGATAAGAACAAGTAACAGTACGGAGAGCCAGACAGAAAGCAGCCGGTTGATGAGAGGCGCATGGAAAACGGACTGCGAATACATCTTTGAGCTTCGCTCCCAAAGGTTTTAAGGCCCGGTAGGCGGCGACGGATTCCTGCACCCGTTATTGTGCTAGAGTATCACATCAGTACTCGAAGAGATAAGCAGCGTGAGCTGTTTATAAAAAAAGGTGGTAACGCGAGATTTTAACCTCGTCCTTTTAACAGGACGGGGTTTATTTTTTTTAGGTAAAGGAGAATTGGAATGACAATCTACGAAGAACTGAAAGCCAGAGGGCTGATTGCCCA
The DNA here is from genome assembly GCF_049890855.1 of Lacrimispora sp. 38-1. Lineage (NCBI taxonomy): Bacteria > Bacillati > Bacillota > Clostridia > Lachnospirales > Lachnospiraceae > Lacrimispora > Lacrimispora sp. 38-1. Next base: position 75,547 of record NZ_JBANEW010000061.1, read on the forward strand.
GGTGACCAATGAAGAAGAGATCAGTAAAATGGTCAATGAAGGAAAGGCAGTATTCTATATTGGATTCGACCCGACAGCAGACAGTCTGCATGTGGGACATTTTATGGCTCTGTGTTTAATGAAACGTCTGCAGGCGGCTGGTAATAAACCAATCGCCTTAATCGGCGGAGGAACCGCTATGATTGGCGATCCTTCCGGAAGAAGCGACATGCGTCAGATGATGACAGTGGAAACCATCGCCCATAACTGCGACTGCTTCAAAAAGCAGATGAGCCGTTTTATTGACTTCTCCGAAGGAAAAGCCATGATGGTGAACAATGCTGACTGGCTGATGGATTTAAACTACGTTGATTTTCTCCGGGAAATCGGTCCGCATTTCTCCGTAAACCGAATGCTCAGTGCAGAGTGCTACAAACAGCGTATGGAAAAAGGATTAAGCTTCCTGGAGTTTAACTACATGATCATGCAGAGCTACGATTTTTATGAGCTGTTCCAGCGCTATGGCTGCAACATGCAGTTCGGCGGAGATGACCAGTGGAGCAACATGCTTGGCGGAACCGAGCTGATCCGCAGAAAGCTTGGTAAGGACGCCCATGCCATGACGATCACCCTGCTGTTAAATTCCGAAGGCAAAAAGATGGGAAAAACCCAGTCAGGTGCTGTGTGGCTTGATCCGGAGAAGACTTCTCCTTTCGATTTCTTCCAGTACTGGAGAAATATTGCAGACGCTGATGTTTTAAAGTGCCTGCGTATGCTCACCTTCCTTCCATTAAGCCAGATTGATGAGATGGACAGCTGGGAAGGCAGCCAGTTAAACGAGGCAAAGGAAATCCTCGCTTACGAGCTGACCAAGCTGGTACATGGGGAAGAAGAGGCTGAGAAGGCGAAAAAGAGCGCAAGAGAGCTGTTTACAGGCGGCAATGCAGAAAACATGCCTGTATGTGAGCTGGGAGAAGCAGATTTTACAGACGGAAGTGTTGACATCTTAACCATTCTCCAGAAATCAGGCCTGGCACCATCCCGTTCAGAAGCCAGACGGAATGTGGAACAGGGCGGAGTTACCGTAGATGGAGAAGCAGTTAACGATATAAAAACTTCCTATACAAGGGAACAACTGGTTAACGGCGTAGTTGTGAGACGTGGTAAGAAGAAATTCGTGAAGGTTATTGCTAAATAAAAATGTCATGCTCCCTTTCAGGCAGACAAGTAAGACAAATTACTTGTTCGCCAGGAAGGGAGCATTTTTGTGCTTAAAAAGGTTTAAGAAACCTTTTTGATTTATGGCCATAAAGATGCTTTTTCCGGCTGCTTTATGGAAAGGGAAAAACGGAGTTTTTCCTCATCGGAAGGAAGTTCTAAAAGATACTGGTATTCCTTATTCAGCTTTTCATAGATATGAAGGATGGGTCTGCAGCGGACATCTGTAGTATCAAGAATGCAATCCAGATGCATTACGGCGATGCTCACAATATCTGGATCCACAAGCTGATCGTTTTTCATTCCTTCCAGTAACGTCTTTATCTTTTCCGTCGGATAAGTATCCTTATAGCTTCTCGTCCCGGTAAGTGCACTGATGATATCTGCAATGGCCACCAGACGCTCCTCTTTTGATAAGTCCTTTGCAGACAGACCCTTTGGATAGCCGGAACCGTTCAGCTTTTCGTGATGGCGCAGAGCAATTCGTGCAACCGCCTCGTCAATGCTCCCGCCAAAAATCTCTTCCGTGTAATCTACATGAGTTCTCATGATATTCATTGCCTGGCGGCTTAATTTTCCCGGGTATTCAAGTATCTCCACAGGAACTGCGATTTTTCCAAGATCATGAAGCAGAGCGCCGCAGAGAATCACATTTAAGCGTTCATCCGGATAGGAAAGAAGCTTTCCAAGCTCGTAACTGATGCTTGTTGTGGTAATGGTATGGGTGACTGTGTGGTGGCTTCTGAAATCAATGATAAAAACCAGCATTTTCAAATAATCCGTGATATCTTCCCCGGAAAGAGGAATTCCAGTGAGAAAATCATTGAACTGGCTGTCCATTTTACATTCTTCTTCAATGGAGTTTTTAAAAGAGAGTTTTCCTGCCTGCTCTACGATGTGAGGGGCATAAACGGTTCCCTGATCTTTTTTTAAGAAAGAAAGCGTTTCTTCCCAGGTACATTTCTGCAGAGACATTAAGACATCAATCCTGTCTGCAATATGTATCAGCTGCCCTAAATCCTTCATTACAGGATCGAGACTGCTCTCATTTTCCAGAAAATCCCAGTTAATATGGTGCAGGAGTACTGCATATGCTAAATCCTTTAGGGGGGAGAAATAACGGATAAAAAGATATCCATAGAAAGAATGGTCCCAGACATCTTTCGTTTCAAACTGAATCATTCGGGAGATTTCTTCTGTCTTGTAAGCTCCTACATCATGAAGCTGGGCTACAAAACAGATGTTTCTAAGCTCTTCTTTGGAAAATTTACCACTGTCCTTAAGCATACGGAAAACGATGTAAGATACATGGGAGCCATGTTCGGTGAGCCTGGGATCTATATAATTGCAAAAACGGCGTATGATGTCAAGAATACTTTCGTTATTAATAGCTTTGGTATACTGCACTTGCATGCATGGAATTCTCCTTTCGTACACAGTTCTGTAACATAGTTTACCATATTAGTCCAGATATGGAAAGATGAGAATGGTGGCTTTTAAGTATAAAATTTTTCAAATACAGCTCTGGAAAACGAGTTGAGAATAATGGAGAGCGGTTGTATAATAAACTGGTTATGTATGATAAGGAAAGGTGCTTATGGAGGGAATAGCATGAAGAAAGAAACAACGGGTTACATTCAACTGATTGAAGAAAAATTAATATACGACAATCCCCTTTCCAGACCGGAAGATGTGGAGAACTTCGTGGTGGAAGGAAATGCTTCGATAAGCTTTGAAGAGGGAAGTATGCGTTTAAAAAATGGTCTGGATCAGGAACTGGGGCAAAAGGCCAATTACGTTTTGTGGTGTCCAGAGGAATTTCCGGAAAATGTAAAGATTACCTGGGAATTTAAGCCGGTTACCGACCAGGGGCTGTGCATTTTATTTTTTGCTGCTTCGGGACGGAACGGAGAAGACTTATTTGACTCGGCCCTGGCAGATCGTACTGGAGAATATCCCCAGTATCACAGCGGTGATATCAATGCCTTTCATGTCTCTTATTTCCGCAGGAAGGAACCGGATGAGAGAGCTTTTCATACCTGTAATTTAAGAAAAAGCTACGGGTTCCATCTGGTTGCACAGGGGGCGGATCCTTTGCCGGGAGCAGCGGATGCCAATGGGTTTTACCGGATATCCATTCGGAAATATCATAACGAGATCCGTTTTTCAGTCAATGATCTTCAGGTATTTGAATTTGATGACGATGGACATACATTTGGAGAGGTTTTAAAGGGAGGCAAAATCGGATTCCGGCAGCTGGCGCCTCTTACTGCGGATTACAGGAATTTAAAGGTGTATGAATTGATCTAGTTTTTAAAAGGCATAAATTGATAACTACCGTTTAAAACCGGAAAAAATTCATTGTCATTGAGAAGCAGATCAGACAAGAAGTGGATAGAAAATGATTGTTTACAATTATCAGGGCCAGGGATATAATATGCCACAAAAAGGGCATAGCGTAATCAGGAGGTATCATGGCATCAGAAGAAAAAGTATCAGGTAAAACATATTATTTTCATAACGGCTGGAAATTCCTTCTTGCAGATGAATTCCCAATGGAAAAAGCAATGGAAAAAAAACGTGATAATACAGGACGCTATTTTTATGATAAAGATTATTGCGGGGAGGACTGGCAGGAGGTAACACTTCCCCATACGTTTAATGACAGTGATCTGTTCCGGGACAGGATACAGGATGCAGGAAGCGGGCAGAAAAGGACAGCGGCCTTTTACCGAAAATGGTTTTCTGTGCCGGAAAAGCACCACGGGCAGAAGGTGTTTATAGAATTTGAAGGTATGCGTCAGACCTGTTACCTGTATATCAACGGGAATATGGCAGGGTATTATGAGGCTGGAACTGCGCCATTTGGTTTTGACTTAACGCCGTGGATCTGTTATGATACTCCGAATCTGATCGCGGTGGCAACCGATAATACCGCCACCCGGAATATAAATTTCTGCATTGCAGAGACACCAAATAAGCCTGATGTGGTTCCGGGAACCTATTTATCCCCCCAGGGTGCAAAAGTGCCGAAAGACAGAGAAGGGGTAGGATTTTTTTGGAACTGCAATGATTTTAATCCATCTGTGGGAGGAATTACCCGTCCCGTAAAACTGCATTTTAAACCGGAAGTCTATCTGACTCTTCCTCTCTACAGTAATTTACAGACAAAGGGAGTTTATGTTTATGGACAGAATTATCATATTGAAGAAAAGAGCGTTCAGATAGGGGTGGAGGCGGAAATCCGCAATGAAAGCCAGAGAAATGTAGAGGCATGGCTGGAGATTACGGTCAGGGATATAAACGGAAATGAGATAACCAGTTTTCTTTCCGAAAAAAAGCAGATTGTTCCGTCGGGAGAGACAGGAACTCCTCTTTCTATAACACCGGAGGATGCTTACATATGGAATAAAAATGAAGGACGTTATGTACCCGTAGAGGATGAAACAGAAGTGGCGGAAACGATTACAGATTCGTTATCGGTTTCGCTCCTGAGTGCAGTGTCGGCCCAGACTGAAGTCCGTTACTGGAATATAGAGGACCCGTATCTTTACCGGGTAGAGGTGATATTATTCGTCGAAGGAGCGGCAGCGGACAGTACCACCATCGAAACAGGCTTTCGCAGTACAGGGTATGATAAAGACCGTGGAATCCTGATTAACGGGGTTCCGGTCTGGCTGACAGGATATGCCCAGCGTGCCGCAAATGAATGGGCGGTTATCGGAATCGCTCCTGAATGGCTGAAGGACCAGGATGCCATTTGGATCCGGGAAAGCAACAGCAATCACGTCCGTTTTATGCATGTGGCGGCTTCTCCTGCCGATATCCGTTCCTACGACCGTCATGGAGTTATCTGTACCCAGCCGGCCGGTGACAAGGAACGGGAAAGTTTTGGAAGGCAATGGGATCAGAGAGTAGAACTGATGCGGGATGTAATCATTTCGTTCCGAAACCATCCTTCCATCCTCTTTTGGGAAGCCGGCAATAATTCCATCAGTAAAGAGCATATGAAGGAAATGAGGCTCTTAAAGGAAAAACTGGATTCGAAAGGCGGGCGCTTTATGGGATGCCGGACCCTGAATACGGAAGAAGTGGTAAATGAGTCCGAATATACGGGTACTATGTTAAACCGCCATGCGGCCCGGTTTCTGGCTGAGCACGGCCCTGTTACGGAAACGGAATACGCAAGAGAGGAAGCGCCAAGGCGGATATGGGATGATTTTTCACCGCCGGATTTTGATTATAGAAATAAATGGGTTGGTAAAGGCGGAAAAAAGCAGGTGGGCAGGGATTTTTATGACCTCACATCAGAAGATTTTGCTTTGACTGCCGCCAGGGGCTACAGCGAGTTTTTTAATGACAGGATTGGTGGTGCGTCGGGAAAGAATTATTATAGTGCCTGTGCCGCTCTTTGCTGGACGGATTCCGCGCAGCATGGACGTCAGGCGTTCAGTGAAAATGGAAGGATGAGCGGGCGGGTGGATCCCGTTCGTATTAAAAAACAGAATTTTGATGTTTTCAGAGTCATGCAATCACCTGTTCCGCAGATACACGTGGTAGGACATTGGAATTATCCCCCGGAAGACGACATAAATTACCGCTATATGGAAAAGACTTTTAATGGGAATTACTGGGAAGAGAATGGAACGGTCAGGTACCGGGATCCAAAACATAAGACGGTTTATATAATCGGCAGCTATGATATTGCCCGGGTGGACCTTTTTATCAATGGGAATAAAGCAGGCAGCTGTGAAAAACCTGAGGATACGTTTGTATTCGTATTCCCGGATGTTGATGTGACAAGACAGGGAATCGTGGAAGCTTATGGTTTTGGATATGACGGGAAGCTGGCAGCAAAGGCCGGGATTCCAACAGCCGGTGTCCCTGCCGGGATCAATCTTAGCCTGCATACTTCTCCCATGGGCATGCTGGCTGATGGGGCAGATATTGCCTATGTTGATGTAAAAGTGGTAGATAAAGAAGGAAGAATATGTCCTCTTTGCGGAGACAGGATTGAATTTACCCTGGAGGGAGAAGGAATCTTCCTGGGGGGCTATAACGGCGGACGATTCGCAGGTTATGGAAAGGATGACAGCGTGATTCATGAGGATTACGTGTACGCAGAATGCGGTACAAACAGAGTCTTTATCCGATCCACAAGACAGAGCGGGACGATTCTGTTACAGGCCCGGATGGCAGATGGGATGAAAGAAAGCATAAAATGGGAGAGCCATGCTGCGGATCTGTCCCCTTTAACAGTAACCGGTCCGGTGGCGTGGTATCATGATTACCCGGATGAGGCTCCAGTTTTACAGCCTGCATTTCCTGCGAATTTGCAGGCGGATGCTGCTAAATACAAGCCTGAAGACCAGGATTACTGCAAGATTCTGGTCAATGGACAGGAGCCTGATACCAGAGGCATAAGAAGCGTCAATAAAAACGGCAGCATCTGGGGAGCAGTCCTTTGTATTCTTGAACGGCTGAAGCAGGAGTGGGGCCATGCTTTCACCTATACGTATCTGCCTGATGAAAAGAAACTGATACTGGTGTCAGGGAATGATACGGTGGAGGCGGAAGCCGGAAGAACCCATCTTCTGGTAAATGGGAAAGAAAATCTGATGGATGGAGAACCGTATGTAACGCCGGAGGGAGGTTTTGTCATGGAAGTAAATGCACTGATTCCTTATATTAATGGTGTGACTGCGTTATTTGATGATAAGGTAGGTGTATATCGGATAGAAACAGGAAGATAAAACGGAACAAAAGCTGCGTTAGTATAAGAATACGCAGCTTTTGCTCTCTTTTTTTATGCCTGTATGCATGATAGAAGAAAATCACAGATAAAATGAAAGGTAAGGTGAACGTATGTTAATGGATTTGGCGGGGAAATGGGAGGTATGGCTGGAACATACAGAGGAAGAAATACCGGAAAAGGAACGGCCGAAAAAGAAGCCAGATGGATCGGTTATACTTCCTGGGATTCTGCAGGCCCAGGGATATGGTAACCCGGTTACGGTGGATACTCCGTGGGTCAGCGGGCTTCATGATCCCTTCTGGTATGAAAGGGAAGAATATTCGTACGGACAGGATGGGGGCTTAAGTATTCCGTTCCTTTCGCAACCTCCGCGTCATTACATAGGAAGAGCCTGGTATGAGAGAGAATTTACTGTTACAGAGGATACAGAAGATGAATTCTATCTCTTTGTTGAATTAACCAGATGGCGCTCTTTTGCATGGGTTGATAAAACGCCGCGGGGCGGGGATTGTTCGTTGTGTACTGCGCATCAGATCAGTCTGGGAAAGCTGAGTGCAGGAACCCATACATTGACGGTCTGTATCGATAACCGGTTCCAGTATCCTTACCGTCCCGATGGACATGAGGTATCGGATGCCCTGGGAACAACATGGAATGGTATGGCTGGAGAAATCGCTGTAATTTCCGCCGGTGAAGCAAAGCGGCGTCTGGAAGAAAAAAAACGATATGCAAAGGAACAACCCAGATTTCTGGAGGTGAGAGAAGGTTTGTTCTATGTGGATGGCCGGCCGGAATATTTTCGTGGGACCCATTTTGGCGGTGATTATCCTTTGACCGGATATCCGGAGACGAACCCGGACTGGTGGGAGAAACTTATGGAAACCATAAAGGAATGGGGATTTAATTTTCTCAGGTGCCATTCGTACTGTCCGCCTGAAGCGGCATTTGCCGCAGCCGACCGTGCAGGAGTTTATATTCAGGCAGAATGTGGGATGTGGAATGTATTTGAGGAGGGGATTCCAATGCTTTCCGTGTTAAAAGATGAGACTAGGAGAATCTTAAACCAGTTTGGTCATCACCCGTCCTTTGTGCTCTTATCTGCATCCAATGAGCCATCCGGAAAATGGTACGGTCCGCTGAAACGCTGGGTGAAAGAGACCCGGGAATACGACCGCAGTCTGGGGTATGAAGGAAGACGGCTTTATACGGCCCAGTCAGGCTGGTTTTACGATACACCTCCCGAAGAGATAACAGGAACCGATTATATTTATTTTCACCGCTCGGCTTATGGACCGATTCTGGGAGGAAACATTCGTGGGTTTGAAGGCTGGCGGGGGAAGGATTACCGGGCTTCTTTAAAGGGGGCGAGGCTTCCTGTCATTTGCCATGAGATGGGGCAATGGTGTTCTTATCCGGATTTTTCAGTCATGGAGAAATTTACCGGATATTTAAAACCGGGTAATTATAACGTATTCCGGGAAAGTGCCAGAGCACACGGCGTGCTTCAAAAATGCCGCGAATTTGCCTGGTGTTCCGGAAAAAACCAGGTGTTGATGTACAAGGAAGACATGGAAGCTAATTTTCGGACTCCTCATCTTTATGGATTTGAAATGCTGGACTTACATGATTATCTGGGACAGGGAACTGCCCTTGTAGGGGTGCTGGATCCATTCTGGGAAAGTAAGGGCTATATAAAGCCGGAGGAATTCCGGGAATTTTGTGGAGAAACCGTACTTCTGGCCAGGATACCATCCTATGTTTACCAGACAGCAGACCAGGTTATTATTCCGGTTGAAGTATGTCATTTTGGAAAAGAGCCCATAAAAAGCTGCGATGTCAAATGGAGCATTGAGACAGAAGAAAATGGCTTAAAAACCGTAATTTTTAAGGGAGTGTGGAAGGATTGTTTTATCCCTGCAGCAAAGAATACGCAGATCGGGGAAATCCAACCTGATTTTACGGTAATAAAAGAAAATAAAAAGCTCACTCTGACTGTGGAGATGGGAAAGGTGAGAAATCACTGGGATTTTTTTGTGTATAAGAAAAGCAGTGATTGTTTTGATATGGAAAAAATCAGTGAGGTTGTGTACACCAGAGAGTGGCAGGAGGCGAAAAGAGAACTGGAGCGGGGAAAACGGGTGGTTTATTCCCCCTATCTATCTGAGCTCGACTTCGACTGCCCTCCTCTTTCCATGAGACCAGTATTCTGGAACAGCCAGATGGGACCGGGATGGACAAGAAGTCTTGGACTGGTGATACAGAGTGATCATCCCCTGTTTCGGAATTTTCCAACAGAGGAATACGGAGGCTGGCAGTGGGAGGAGATTCAGGATCGGGCAAGAGGCTTTCTTCTTGATGAAATGCCCAAAGGACTGACTCCCATCGTTTCAGTGATTGATGATTGGAACAGGAATCTGCCGCTGGGACTGATTTTCGAAGGAAGAGTAAGCGCAGGCAGGCTTCTTTTTATCTCAGCATGTCTGGAAGGGGAGTTTCGGAAACGGCCGGCAGCCTGGAGTTTAAAGAAGGCTCTTCTTACCTATGCATCTTCAGAATCATTCTGCCCGGAAACAGAGCTTAGGCCGGAATGGATTGAGAACCACCTCTTTCCAAATAACAGAATGAGACTGCTGAATGCCACTTACAGGGCAGAACCAGAGGCAGCTGTAATAAATTTCACAGCTCTTGAAGATGAAAACCCAGACCATTCAGTGTGGATAGAAAAAGACAATTACCCGATTTCTGTGGAAATTTCTTTCCGTGAGAGGATTTTGGTATCGGGACTGATTGTTGTACCGGATCAAAAAGACCGAATGCATCAGGGCTGTATAAAAGACTACGTAGTTCATGTGAAGCAGGGAGAGAACTGGAAGGAAGCAGCCAGAGGGCATTTTGCCGCCTCCTTTTTGTCTCAGAAAGCCTGGTTTGATAAAGAATATGATACAGAAGCAATAAAATTTACAGCGCTTTCCGGTTACGCTATGGGGGAACGGCCGGTATGGGAAGAGCGGTCTGATGGCTGGCATTGTATAAAAAAACAGGGCATACCTGCCATACAGACAGCCGGATTACATATAATCTGCGATAAAAAGGTACAGGGAAGTGACACGCTTTTCTGGAAACAGTTTCGAAAGAGCAAGACGAAAGAAATTGACAATTAAGGAATGGGGAATATGCGGATTAAAAAAATTATTAGCTCATTAACCTATGAAAAGCAGATATTTGTGAAACTGCTGGGGCTGGTGACGATACCGCTCATTGTTATGGGGATTATATCGTGCAATATCTATATTAAGGGAGAGACTTCAAAAAAACAGATGGCTTTAAACTCTTATAGTGATGAGGTTTCGCGGGAATACGAAAATATTTTGTCTACTTTAAAAGAATACTATATTGAAGCAGCCAGCAAAGATGACATTCACTGGCTGGAACGTCAGGAAGATCCTCCGTTTTCTAAGTACAGCAATTTAAAACAGGCCCAGAGGATTTTAGAAGGCAATTACTTTATGAGAAGATATATTGCTGACTATGAGTTCATCAATGTAAAGTATGGCTGGGTGTTTAATAAATATGGAATGTTTTCATTTGATAAAATGAAGAACCTGGAAGAGACAGAACATTTTTTAAAAGAACAGGAAAATATGCTGTTGTCGGTGTACTGGCTGAACCGGTCCGGGGCTCTTAGTCCCATGAACGGAAGTATGAGGATGACGAATACCGTGGATTCCTCCGGTCTTCGCCTGGTTATTAAAAAAGAACAGGGAATTGGCGGATTATCCTGGCTTCTTACCATTAAGATTGATAAAAACCAGCTGAATGAAATGGCTAAGTCCTATAAAATGATGGGGTATGATGTTTCAATAATCGGAAGCGGGGAAGTGCTTCTGGAAACCAATCCCACAATGACGAATGTGTATCGAAACAGCGGGAGAGAAGGTTCCGGAGTTTATAAGAGTGAAAACGGCGATAAATATCATATAAATGTTCGGACCGATGAGATAAGCGGACTAAACTATCTGGTGGGGTATAATACAGCCAACGTAAAAAAGGATGCCTTCGTATTTATTTTTGCCTCTTTTGCTGTTTTGGCGGGTTTTGCCCTTATCCTGTTTTCCATTCAGCTGACTGCGGCTGCATTTGCCAAGCCTCTCAGAAGGCTGGAAAAATATGTGGATGACCAGGATCGTCAGATAAAAAAGCTGCTGGTCTCCAATTTAATTGAGGGGGAACTGAATGAGAAAAATATAGAAGAAGCATTAAAGAAGTCGGAAATCATGCCCTTATTTGCATACCGGATGATTGCCATGATCTGTAAAAGTGTTCCGTATGAGGAGGAAAAAGGAAAGGATAAATATACGGAAATTCTTTCTGGGCTGCCTAAGGCATTGGAAAACGATATTTTTATCGCTCCTGTCTATTACCGGGATAAACTGATATTCATAATAGGGGCACAAAACGATATGGATGTGGATGCGAAAACAGCTGTGCTTTATAAGGGGCTGAAAGATTATATCGCAGAATCTTATGGCCTTGTCATTGCATCGGGCATCAGCCAGCCATTTCACAGACTCCACCATGTAAGACGTGCATACAGTGAATGTGCAGAGGCGCTGTATAATAAATCAAATAAAGCGGACATGAATAATTCCACTTTGGTCCTGTTTGATGATTATTTAATGAAGAGCCAGGTGGGAAATGTTTACGATATGATTATGGAAAATGAATTGATCCAGTCGATTACAAGCGGCAAGGAAGAAGAGGCAGCATGCCTGCTGAATGTAATTATTGACCGGATGGAAATTAAAAATGTGGTAGGGATCGAACGTAATTTTTATTTGACAAGGTTACTCACTGCTATGTTGAACATACCGTCATCTGCCAATATTTCGTTATCGGATGTATTTGACAGTGAACAGTATAATATACTCAATTCCATCACTCAGATCTATGATAAGAAAAAAGTTATTTCAGCAGTGAATGATCAGATTATTAAGCCAATTATCTCCAGGCTGAACAAAAAGGAGCAGGAGGGAGAGGAGTCTTTCATTGTCCGGCATGCAGTTGATCTGATTAAAGACAGCAAAGGGAATATGAGCCTCAATGATTGTGCAGAAAAGCTGTCCTATCATCCCAATTATTTAAGCAAGGTCATTAAGCGGGAGTTAGGAATTACGTTTACCGATATGGCAACGGAAGAGAAACTGAAGCAGGCAAAATATATGCTTTTGACAACAGAATACTCCGTGGCTGAGATTTCTGAAAAACTGACCTATAATAATGTACAAAACTTTATCCGCTTTTTTAAAAATAATGTGGGATTTACCCCCGCAGCATTTCGCAGGGAACACCGTAAGTGATGGAAGAAATTGATAATTTCACTTTCTCAGCCTCATAAAACCGTTACATTATGCGGGATATGGGGCTTTTTTTCTGTTTTAAACCGGTTATAAAATGATTATTTACAAATGGGAGTTACAGGATATAAAATGTGCTCACACAGCGGTGCCGCAAACTACAAAAACCAGACATAATCACCAAAATCAGGTGGATTTATGAAAAGGGGAAATTGAAAAGGAGAGCATATGGAAAAGATGCAAAGCAATGCAAGGCCCAGAGCGGGTACATGGAGACATGAACTTTCCGTACATAAGTGGCTGTATATCATGATTGTACCAGGTGTGATTTATATGCTGGTATTCCGGTATCTTCCCATGGGCGGACTAATTATGGCATTTCAGGATTTCAGCCCTTATAACGGCGACTCCATGATTGGTGCGTTTATCCAAAGTCCGTTTGTAGGATTGGATATATTTAAAAAGTTTTTTACAGGCCCGGATTTTTTGAGGGTTCTTAAAAATACGCTGTCTATTTCTTTTGCCAGTTTAATCTTTTACTTTCCTGCTCCGATTATACTGGCATTATTCTTAAACGAGATAAAGAATGTGGCTTTTAAGCGTGTAACACAGACAATGGTGTATATTCCCCATTTTATTTCCATGGTAATTGTGGCAGCATTGACTGCTCAGCTTTTTAGTACGACAGATGGTCTGGTTTACCATGTGCTGGTCCAGATGTTCGGAAGAGCCAATGCGCCGGATATCATGTCAAATCCCGGGCTGTTTGTCCATATGATTGTGGGGCAGAGCATGTGGAAGGAAACCGGATATGGCACCATTATTTTCCTGGCGGCACTTTCCGGTGTTGATGTCCAGCTTTATGAAGCAGCAGAGGTTGATGGAGCCAACCGATGGCAGAAAATGTGGCATATTACATTGCCAGCGATCCGGTCTACGATTGTTATTATGCTGATCTTAAAAATCGGTACAATTTTAAATACCAGCTATGAACAGATCTTTCTGATGCAAAATTCCATGAACCGGTCCGTTTCCGATGTTTTTGATACCTACATCTATACGAAAGGGGTTGTAAACGGGAATTATTCAATGGCAACCGCAGCAGGTATGTTTAAATCCATCGTCAGTATGATTATGGTTTTAGGAGCAAATAAGCTGGCGAAAGTGTTTGGAGAGTCCGGATTCTATTAAAAAGGAGAATGAAACAATGGCTAAAACAAAGCATTTGAAAGTGAAAAGAAGTCCGGGAGATGAACTGGTTCAGGGTCTCATCTACCTTTTCATAGGAATATTTGCATTAATTACTCTTCTTCCATTTGTTTATATTGTTGCAGGTTCTTTTGCAACAGAAAGGGAACTGACAGAGCGTGCCTTTTTTCTGTTCCCTCATACCATTTCCTTTAATGCGTACCAGTATATATTTAAAACGGGTGATACGGTAAAAGGATTGTTCAATTCTCTGTTTGTGACAATCATTGGTGTTTTGATTAATATGATTCTTTCCTGCACACTGGCCTATCCTTTGTCCAGACCGTATTTCAAAGGACGGATTTTCTTTACCAATATGGTCATTATCACCATGCTGTTTTCGGGTGGTATGGTTCCTACCTACATGCTGGTTTCCAATGTATTACATTTAAAAAATTCGTATTGGTCATTATGGCTTCCGGGGGCAGTGAATGCTTTTAATATGATAATTATTAAAAATTATTTTCAGGGACTTCCCGCAGAATTAGAGGAAGCGGCCAGAATGGATGGAGGTAATGATGCACAGATATTTTTAAAAATTATACTTCCCCTTTCCAAACCGGTCATTGCAAGTGTATCGCTTTTCTATGCAGTCTTCCACTGGAATTCTTACTTTGATGCAATGATGTATATTTCTGATAAAAACAAAGAAGTAATTCAGATTGTATTAAGACGAATTATTTTTCTGACGTCTTCCGTTGCAACGGAAGGTGGATTTGACTGGGGGCTGTTTGGTATGCCTCCGGAGAAGGCGGTTAAAATGGCCACAACTGTGGTTGCCACTATTCCGATCTTAGTGGTATATCCATTTATACAGAAGTACTTTACCCAGGGTGTTATGGTAGGCTCAGTGAAAGGCTGAGTGCAAAAATTATTATATTTAAAAGGAGAGGTTTAAGATGAAAAAGACATGGAAACGAGCGGTATCGGTATCATTAGCAGGTGCGGTGGCATTATCAGTGACTGCCTGCGGCGGTTCAGCGGCATCCGCCCAAAAGGAGGCTGCCAATACACCGGCAGATGGAAAACCAACCATTACTTTCATGGCACCATCATTTCATGGTACCGATTTAAAGAATGATAAGTCTGATGAGGTTATTAAAAGATTTGAAGATTACACCGGCACTCATGTGAACTGGCAATGGGAATCCAATGATACTTATAAAGAAAAGCTTGGACTTACTTTAATGGATAAAGACAATATGCCCATGGTAGTAACTGCTTCCGGAGACTTAACGGCTAATGTGGTGGATGCGGCGAGAAAGGGCGCATTCTGGGACCTGACACCATATTTGCAGGATAAGGAGAATTATAAAAATCTGTCACAGGCAAATCCGAAAGTGCTGAAGGCATTGACTGTTGATGGAAAAATCATAGGTGTTTACCGGTCCAGGGTGATCGGCCGTTACGGATTTTCTTACCGTACAGACTGGGCAGAGGCGGTAGGTATTACTGAAGAGCCGAAAACGGTGGAAGATGTTTACAATATGCTTTACAAATTTACGTATGACGACCCGGATGGCAATGGAGTCAATGATACCTATGGCCTTGAAATGACAAAATATACCGGGCCGCTTGATATTATCCAGACATGGTTTGGCTGTGGGAATGAATGGGTGGAAAAAGACGGAAAGCTGGTACCGGTCCACCAGACAGAAGAATACAAAGAAGCTTTAAAGTGGATGAAAAAGATATATGACGATGGCCTGATCAGAAAAGACTGGGCTACGGTAGACTCCGGAACCTTTCAGGATGGATGTAAGAAAGGGGAAGCAGGAGCGTTTATTGATGTTATGGATGGTGCTAAAAGAATCTGGTCCTATTATAATATGAATAGTGTAAAATCAGTGACAGATCCCTCTAAGAATGCTTCCATGACATTGGTAGGACCAATCAATGACAGAACACTGGCAAACAGCGGCTTTAACGGATACTATCTGATTACCAGGGCAGGGGCGAAGACAGAGGAAGAGGTAAAGAACTGTCTGCATTTCCTGGATAAGATGTGTGATGATGAGATGCTTGTGCTGGCTGACTACGGCTTAGAAGGAGTTACTTACGATTTAAATGAAGCAGGGAAAGTTGTGCTGAGACATGAAATGGAGGCACAATATACCCCGTCTGCAGGCCTAAACCAGAGTATTTGTTATATTCCAAACCGGGAACCGAAATCTCCAGCCCTGGAAAAGGATGAGCCGATGATCGCACAGGATCAGGCATATGAAAGAAATGAAAAGGTTGCCGTTTATAACCCGGCTCTTGGATACCTGGCCAATTCTGAGGTAAATGCAGAGGTGGGAACAGACATAGAGCAGATCATTGATGACGCCAGAACCCAGTATATCTGCGGACAGATTGATGATGAAGGTTTGGAGGCAGCAGCAAAACAGTGGATGGACCGCGGCGGTGACAGACTGGTAGAGGAGATCAACCAGCTTTACCAGAACGATACGTCAAAATAATAAACAGCAATGATACAAAAGGCTTCAGGCGTGTGATAACGGTTGAAGCCTTTTGTGCAGCAGGATTTTCAGGAGGCAGATTGATATGATATTACATAGTCTGGGAGACAGAAGGCTGTCTGGATATACAACCTGGGGTTGTTTGTGGGAGAAAGGAAGCTGTACGAAAGAAACGGAGTATCAGTTAAAAAACAGGCAGAAAGATAATCTTCCGATGCAGAGCCGGATTACAGCCTGGTGGCCCGATGGTTCCGTAAAATGGACCGCTCATACGGCGGATGCTGCCCTTTTGGGAAATGAGATTGAAGTCGTGCCCGGAACCCCTTCTCAATTAAAGCAGAAAATTAAGGTTATGAAAAAAGACGGTTTTATGGAGATTCTGGCCGGGAGCATCAAGGTAAAAATTGCCTGTGACAGCAGGAAGCTGATCGATTCCATTTATTTTCATGAAAAAAAGTTTCTCATAAATGGCAGAACTGTTTTGCTTTTGGAGGAACCTTCCGTGTGGAACGGCAATTCAGTCAAAATTGAAAAGGAATATGATTCAAGGATTACAGAACTATCAGTGGAGGAGGAAGGAGAATTACAGGTTATTATTAAATATACCGGTTATCACGAATCAGCTGACGGAGATAAAAAGATTCCGTTTGTCATCCGTATGAAAGTCGGATTTGACAGTCCGCGTATTGATTTTATACATACATTTTTATATGACGGTGATGAAGAGAAAGATTTTTTAAAAGGAATCGGGATTCGCTTTCAATCTCCTTTAGAGGGGAAGATTTATAACCGGCATGTAAAATTCATGGGGGACCATGGCGTGTTCCATGAAAGTATGGCCCAGCTTCTGTCATGGAGGCCAAAGGTTCCACAGGAAATTTATGAAAAGCAGATTAAGGGAGAAAGACTGAAGCTTACCGGAAGTGATAAAGAGACAGTGGACACAGTCCTGAAAGACATGCCGTTTTGGAGTGAATATGATTTATGCCAGGACAGTGCAAACCATTTCTGCATCAAAAAGAAAATAAAGGATGAAAACTGCTGCTTTCTGGACTGCCTCCACGGAAAAAGGACAGAGGGAGCGGCCGCATTCGGATCTGAGCATGGCTCGGTATTGTTTTCAATCAGGGATTTTTGGGAAAAGTATCCGTCAGGTTATACGTTCCGGAATCTGGATGGTGATATGGCGGAGACTGTCATGTGGCTGTGGTCTCCCAGTGCCCAGGCCATGGACTTCCGTCACTATGCAAACCGGGGTTATAACCAGGTATATTATGAGGGGTATGATTATAAAGGCGCCACACCTTACGGAATCGCCTGTACCAGCGAATGTTCTGTCATGCTATCGGAGGAGATGATTCCAAAAAACCAGGAACTGGCTGAATTTGCTGAATCAGTAAAGCGGCCTGCTCAGTATTTGGGAACACCGGAATATTATCATGAGAGGAAGGCATTTGGGTACTGGTCCCTGCCGCAGCGGAATACGCAGATGGAATGCTGGCTCGAGGATCAGCTTGATATGGCCGTGGATTTTTACCGGAATGAAGTGGATCAGAGAAACTGGTATGGGCTGTTTAATTATGGTGATTTCATGCATACCTATGACAGGGAGCGCCATCAGTGGCGGTATGATATGGGCGGATATGCCTGGGACAATACGGAACTGGTTCCCACTCTCTGGTTATGGTATGCATTCATGAGAACAGGCCGGGAGGATATCTTTGTCCTGGCAGAGAAACTGTCAAGACATGCTTCCGAGGTTGATGTATACCACATGGGCAGATATAAGGGACTGGGTTCCCGCCATAATGTCAGGCACTGGGGCTGCCCCTGCAAGGAGGCACGGATTGCCATGGCGGCCCATCACCGGTTTTATTATTATCTGACCGGAGACCGGCGGCTGGAAGATATATTTGAAGAATTAAAGGATAATGAAATAACATTTTTAAATAAGGACCCCCTGGGTGATTTTTATGACAAGGAGAAAATGGTTTATCCGGCTCATGCCAGAACCGGACCGGACTGGTCTTCTCTGTGTGCAAACTGGCTGACTGAGTGGGAGCGGTTTGACGATAAGAAATACAGAGATAAGATTCTTACGGGAATCCGGGATATTAAAAAGGCGCCTTTAAAGCTGATATCAGGTCCTGATTTTGAATTTAATCCGGCTGATGTCCATCTGCGTTATATCGGAGAGAGGGCGTCAGGAGGCACCCATCTTCAAATCTGCATGGGAGCACCTGAGGTATGGATGGAATTATCTGACTTAATAGAGGATGAGGAATGGAAGCGGATGCTGGCAGATTACGGCAGGTTTTATTATCTGCCCCGTAAGCAGCAGATAGAAGAGTCAGACGGCATCATAGGCAAAAGGGAATTCAGCCTTCCTTTTATGGCGGCGGCTATGGGAGCCTACGGAGCCTGGTACTTAAAAGATCAGGTGCTGGCAGAAAGAACGTGGCAGCATCTCCTGCATGCTTCCATCAGCCAGGGAAATCATGACGGATTTAAAATTCTTACCGTTTCCAATCAGGGGAATCAAAAAAATCTGAAAGAGATTCCATGGATATCTACGAATTTTACCGCACAGTGGTGCTTAAATGTAATTGTTGTTCTTGAATTTATCCGAAGTTATCTTCCGAAGACACTAAAGGAAGGTGATGAACTGGTAGAAAGCATGCCGGAGGAAACGTTCCATAAGGCATAATGAAACTTTGTTTAGCCAGAAAAATGGAGGGAAACATGATCAGGATAGAAGAGATATCGGACCAGGAGGTGACAGTTTCCTGGGACCGGCTGGAGGGAGCAAAAGTTTACCGTGTCTATTGGTCCGACCGGGATACAGAACTGGAGAATTACCGGTTTATGAAGGAGATATCCGCAGATGACACACTGCGGTTTACCCTTTATAAATCTACCCATATTCCTCATTATATCAGAATCTGTGCAGTGAAATCGGACAGCACGATTCATGAAGAGGTGTATGTTACATCTGTTCACTATATAAAACGGGAACAGCTGGAGACACTTAACAGAGGACTGACAGCTGTAAGGACAAAGAACGGAGTATTTTTAAGCTGGAGATTGTTTTTAACAGAAGTTACCGGTTATAAAAACGGTGGTTTGACCGGAGTTCATTTTCATCTCTATCGGAATGGAACGAAAATTGCGGAAGTGAAAGACAGTACAAACTATCTGGACCCGGAGGGGGATGTACAATCAGAATATGGAGTGGCTCCTGCAATAAACGGGATGGAATACGATGCCTGCCCGCCTGTAAAGGTGTGGGATAAGGCGTATCTGGACATACCGCTTAAGAAGCCGGAGCCGGGCGTGACACCTTCCGGGGAAGCCTTTACCTATTCCGCTAACGACATGTCCATTGCAGATGTGGATGGAGACGGGGAATATGAATACATCGTAAAATGGGATCCTTCTAATTCCCATGATGTTTCCATAAAAGGGTATACAGGCCGCTGTTACATAGACTGCTACAAACTGGATGGAACTCTTTTATGGCGGCTCGACATGGGGCCCAACATCCGGGCAGGGGCTCATTATACTCAGTTTATGTGCTACGACTTCAATGGAGACGGAAAGGCTGAAATGGCGGTGAAAACCGCTCCGGGCACCGCAATGACGGTCTATGGGCCGGATGGGAGGCCTGCAGAGGAATTCTTTATCACTATGCCGAAGGAGGACTTAAATCATGGGTATAGCCATGACGATTCCTATGTGTGCAGCTTTAAGAGCTACCGGAAGCATTTAACGGAAGTGTTCCGTTCATGGAACGATCATCCGGAAGTGAAGGCAGGGCATTGGCCGGAAAGCCTGGAACAGTGCTTTGGCATCCCCAGGAAGTATTCTTACCCATTAAACCAGGAAGATTCAGAATGTCTGACAGATTATTTCCTGGATATTTATGCACCATCCAGGAGCCCTAAAAATAATCTGCGGGAGTTCGAGGGCTTCATTTTTGAAGGACCGGAGTACCTGACTATGTTCGGGGGAGACGGGAAAGAGCTTCAGACGATTCCGTTTCCATTTGAAAGGGTGGATGACGGTCTTCTCTGGGGCGATTATGCCATGAACCGGATCGAACCCTGCAACCGGGTGGATCGTTTTTTGTCTGCAGTGGCCTATCTGGACGGAAAGCGGCCTTATCTGGTGGTCTGCCGCGGTTATTATACAAGAGCTGCAATCGCTGCTTATGATTTTTTTGATAACTGTTTTCACGAGATCTGGTCTGTGGACAGTGGATTTGTGCCCATGAAGAATCCGTTCTGCGACAATCCCCATGATTTATGCGGAACTCATCCTGTTTACGGAGAACTGGCAGGCCAGGGGAATCATTCCGTTTCTACTGCCGACGTGGATGGGGATGGCTGTATGGAGATCCTATACGGGGCCGCCTGCATCGATCACGATGGAAGCCTGCTTTACAGCTCCAGGGATAAGCTTCCGGACGGCAGGACCGCAAAGCTGGGTCACGGAGATGCCATGCACGTGGCGGATATCGACCCGGACCGGCCGGGCTATGAGATATTTAACGTATTTGAAGGGGCAGACCATGCACCTTACGGTTATGCCCTCAGGGATGCGCAGTCAGGGAAAGTCCTGTTCGGAGAGTATGCTAAGAAAGATTTAGGCCGGTGCATGATCGGCGATGTGGTTCCCGGTGTGCGGGGGATGCAGTGCTGGGTCAACGGAGTGGGGACGTATGACTGCCATGGAAAGCTTCTTAAGAAAGAAACATTAGGCAGTAACATGTCCATTCGGTGGGCAGGCGATCTGACCACACAGATCACGGATGGGGCGGACTATTTAAGCCAGAAGCCAGTAGGAGTGATCAATGATTTTACCCATGGAATCATGCTGTGGCCGGATAACACCCTGACCAACAACGGGACCAAAGGAAATCCCTGTCTGGCAGCTGATATCTTCGGAGATTTCAGGGAAGAGATTCTTCTTCGGACGGAGGACAGCTCGGCGATCCGCATTTATACCAATACGGAGCTGACGGACCACAAGCTGTTTACCCTGATGCATGATGTCCAGTACCGGTGCGGCGTGGCATGGCAGAACAACTGCTACAACCAGCCGTGCTATCCGGAATTTTACTATGCTTCCGACATGGAATTTAACAGGGTCCTTCCTTATATGAACCGGAAACCTGTTATTTACCTGGCCGGTGATTCGATTACACAGACCGGAGGGGAAGAAGACAGGCCCAGATACGGACTTGGAGAAATGCTTCTAAAGTATCTGGATGAAGGAAACTTCTATGAGACCTATCACAGGGAGGACTGTCCCTTTAAACAGGAAATGCGGTATGAAAGCCGCCATTTGATTGTGGATAACTGCGCCATGGCCGGCAGGTCAGCCAGGACATTTCTGGAAGAGGGACGCCTGGAGGATATCCGGAGCCATATCAGTGAAGGTGATTATCTTTTTATTCAGTTTGGCCACAACGATGCATCTGTCTCCAAGGCAGAACGATATGTTCCGGTTTCTGATTTTCCTTTGTATCTGAAACATTTTGTGGATACAGCCAGAAAAGCGGGGGCTGTTCCGGTTCTGATTTCTCCAGTCAGCTTATGTCCGTGCAAAGAGAACCAGGAAGGGGAGAAGGGGGAGATTTCCCGTCTTCTGCCCGGTTATTGCCGTCAGATGGAGGTGTTTGCAAAGAAAGAGGGCATCCTTTATATAGATATGAACCGTCTGACGAAACAGCATTGTGAAACAGCAGACGAAATGGATTCGAGAAGACTATACATTCCCGATCTGGTACATTTGAGCAGGGAAGGGGCAGATTGTTATGCCGCATTATTGGCAAATGAAGGGAAAACACTTATAATAGATAAAAATAATCAAATTGACCGGCAGAAACCGGAGAAGGAAGGCGGATTGTAAGATGGGTAGGATTCATTATGACAGGGACAGGCTGGAAGAAGCTATGGACCGCATTGTGGAACGGACAAAACGGATGGATATGTCCTGGGACTGGCCCTGTGGCGTCGCATATTATGGACTTGCGGAAGCTTATGAGGTAACGAAAAAGGAAGGTTATCTGGAATTTTTAAAGGAACGGGTGGATGAACTGATTGATCTGGGACTCCCAGCCTGGACTGTAAACACTTGTGCCATGGGTCATTGCCTCATAACATTGTACCAGGCCACGGGGGATGAGAAATACATGGACATCATCTGCTCCAAGACGGAATACTTAAGGAAGGATGCCCTGCGTTTCGGCGACCATGTGCTGCAGCATACGGTTTCCGCCAACAACGATTTCCCGGAGCAGTGCTGGGCAGATACTCTGTTTATGGCAGCATTTTTTCTGTTACGGGTCGGTGTTATGACAAAGGACGAGGAATTGACAGGCGATGCTTTAAACCAGTATTACTGGCATATCCAGTATCTTCAGGATGAAAATACCGGATTATGGTATCATGGCTACAACAATATTACAAAGGACCATATGTCGGGATTTTACTGGGGAAGGGCTAACTGCTGGGCAGCTTATACCATGAGCAAGGTAGGGCTGATCCTGCCGGAGTGCTACCTCTATCCCCAGTACTTAGAAATCGTGGGAAGCTTAAATGAACAGCTCTCTGCATTAAAGCTTCTGCAGACGGAGAAAGGCCTGTGGAGGACCATCTTAAATGATGGAGAATCCTATGAGGAGCTATCCGCTTCTGCCGGTATTGCGGCGGCTATGACTTTAAAGGGGAATCCGCTTCATATCAAATACATAGAAAAATCCATTGAAGGTGTATTGGCCCATGTGGCTGCTGATGGCAGAGTTACGGAGGTTTCGGGGGGAACTGCTGTGATGAAGGACCGTGACGGTTACCGGAATATTTCAAAAAAATGGATTCAGGGCTGGGGACAGGGCATGGCACTTGCATTCTTTGCCGCAGTTCTGAATTATGATAATATTGCAGGGGATGGTGCATTATGATGAATCAATTGAAACGAATTTATACCTGCTTTCCGGGAGGGAAGCATAAGGTTCTTACCATGAGCTATGACGATGGTAAGCTTGAGGACCGGAGACTTATTGAAATCTTTAATCATTACGGCATAAAAGGTACTTTTCATTTAAATTCAGGACTCATGGATGATGAAAACCGGATAAAACCGGAGGAATGGAAAGAATTATACAGAGGCCATGAGGTGTCCTGCCATACGGTACTCCATCCTACGATTGCCAGGTGTCCTCTTCCTCAGGTGGCCCTTCAGGTACTGGAGGACAGGAGGGCGTTAGAGAGGGCAGCAGGCTGCCCGGTACGGGGAATGTCTTATCCCAATGGTTCGTATACACAGGAAATTGTGGATATGCTTCCAGGTCTGGGAATTGAATACTGCAGGGTGGTTGGAAGCACTGATGATTTTAACATGCCGGAAAACTATTTAACATGGAAATCCACCTGCCATCATAACCACAATCTGCTGGAAAATGGAAAACGGTTCATTGAGCTTAATAAAACCCAGTATCTTTATTTGATGTATGTATGGGGACACAGCTATGAATTTCCCAGAGATGACAACTGGGAGCTTATGGAAGAATTCTGCCGTATGGCAGGGCAGCGCGGGGATACCTGGTATGCAACAAATATTGAGATTGTTGATTATATGAATGCGGCAGCTGCCCTTAAGTATACCATTGACGGAGACCTTGTGTACAATCCATCAGCAAAGGCTGTCTGGATCAGTGTGGATGGAACGATTGTGGAAGTGCCTGGCGGAAGCCAGATCATGATTTGATTTTTGGCTTTCGTTACATTCCAAAGAGGTGCTGGAGCAGAATTTTGATTCCCATCAGTATGAGAATGACTCCGCCGGCGAATTCCGCTTTTGATTTAAAGCGTGTACCGAAAACATTTCCCACCTTTATTCCGGCAACAGAGAGAGTAAAGGTGGTTACACCGATAAATGAAACTGCAGGGATGATCTGAACCTTTAGAAATGCAAAGGTTACACCGACAGCCAGTGCGTCGATGCTGGTTGCAATGGCAAGCATAAACATATTCTTAGGATCCAGAGAACAGTCCGTGCATTCCACTTCATCTTTGCTGAAAGATTCCTTGATCATATTTATGCCTATAATGCCAAGAAGGACAAAGGCAATCCAGTGATCGTAGGAGGTAATGGCTTCCTTGAACTGGGACCCCAGCAGATAACCGATAACCGGCATTCCCGCCTGGAAACCTCCGAAGTATAATCCGGCAATAACTGCATTTCGCCAGTTCATCCGGGGCATGCAAAGACCTTTGCAGATGGAAACGGCAAACGCATCCATGGACAGCCCCACCGCAATGATGAACAACTCTGGTAATGACATGTGATATTCCTCCTGTGTATGTGCTTTATAACTATATGTTGAGAGGAAGGAGATAATAAAAGAGACTTATCTGTGTGTACGAAAAAAACACACAGATAAGTCTCATCTTTTTGCGTCGAAAGCAAATTAGCAAAGCCAGACAGAAAATTCTGTCAGTATGTTGACTTAGCAGGCACCTGATCTGACCCGGTCAGGTGCTGACTACTCCCTCATCTTTTGCCTATTCTAACGGATTCGGGTAATTCTGTCAAGAAGAAATCGATTTGATATCTTTACAAAAATGGGAAATTATGTTATATTCTTCGTGATTTTGAAACCATGGAGGGAAAATTATGGAAGATTTTTTTGCTATTGTAATATTTATTGTCTTTCTTGGAATATTATTTTTGATAAACGGACTCTATATCAATTTTATGGGAAAAGTAACACAAAATAATATTAAAAAGAGAATTGCAAAAGGTAAGATTAACGACAGGAAGCTGATTTATTTTTATAAGACAGCGGACAGAAACCGCAAAAATAAGTTTCTTGCATTCCTGGCATACGGCGTATTTTACCGCTCATTTTTAAATCTGAATGAAGGAAAATACCTTTTATTCAAAGAAGAAGTGGAGCGGAGAGGGTTAATAAACCAGATTTAAAAGATATTTGTGGTTTACATAAGAAGTAAAAAGACTTGTATCAAGGATACCTGTCTTTTTTTGGGGCTGATAGTTGACTAATCAACCAAAATCTGAAAATATAAAAATTTGAATTGAAAAGGTGGTGAGAGAATGGGAAATGAACCTGTGAATCTGATGATGATAAACAGTAAAATATATAGAAATACGCAGAGTTATTTAGACAAAGCATTGAAAAAATATGATCTGAGCAGCGGGTCTTTTCGCTATTTATTTATAATGGAAAAAAATGAAGGGTTATGTCAGAGCAGGATCAGTGAACTGATTGGCCACGATAAGGCAATGTCTGCCAGAACGATTAACAGGCTGACAGAACTTGGTTATGTAGTCAGAATAGAGGATCAGTTGGACAGCAGGGCATATAAGCTGTATCTGACTGATAAAGCAAGGCTTATACTTCCGGAGATCAGAGAAAAATTAAATAAATTGACAGAACTTATTACGGTTGATTTGACGAAAGAGGAAAAAGAAATTACCTTATCTTCGCTTGTTAAAATTCTTAATAAAACGCTTGAACTTAACACATAAGAAGGGATTTAAGATGGAAGAAGTAAGGAAACAAAATAAATGGTTGGTATTAATCATTGTTGTATTATCGACCTTCATGTCAACGTTAGACAGCAGCATTGTCAATGTGGCACTGCCCCGTATGGCTGACTCCCTGGGAGTCACCACAGCGAGCATCCAGTTCGTTGCCACAAGCTATTTAATTGTAATATCGGGGACTGTTCTGATTTTTGGAAAGCTGGGAGATATGTTTGGTAAGACAAGCATGTTCACATTAGGCGTTATCGTTTTTACCATCGGCTCTCTGCTGTGTGGTTTGTCTCATTCCTTCTGGATTTTAATCATGGCGAGAGCTGTTCAGGCAATTGGCGCGGCGGGAACCATGGCAAATAACCAGGGAATCATAACAGAAGTGTTTCCTGTTAATGAAAGAGGAAAGGCACTTGGACTCCTTGGGACAGCGGTTGCACTGGGGTCTCTGGTGGGACCAGGACTTGGAGGAATGATTGTAGGCGTATTAAGCTGGGAATATATTTTTACCATTAATGTTCCAATAGGAATCATTGCAGCGGCAGGAGCATTCTGTCTCCTTCCAAAAACAAAGGCAAAAGCGAAAGGAAAGATGGATTTGATCGGTGCTGTTTTATTCATCGTGACAATCGTCTCTCTATTTGGTGCTCTGAGTGAAGGCCTGAATCTGGGATTCGGGAATCCGCTTATTTTAACAGGATTTTTGGTTGCAGCAGCCTGTTTTGCAGCATTTCTCTTTGTAGAGAAGAATCGGAAGGATCCCATGATTCAGCTGGATATTTTTAAAAACGGCTTGTTTTCCTTAAGTATATTCTGCGGCTTTATCAGTTTTGTAGCCTTGTTCTGCAACAATATTATACTTCCTTTTTATTTACAGGATGTTATGGAATTTTCACCTCAAAAGGCGGGGCTTATTATGATGGCCTATCCGCTCATACTCATGGTAGCCGCACCTGTGAGCGGTCATTTCTCCGATAAAACAGGCTCTGAAATTCTCACATTTGTCGGACTTGTTTTCACCAGCATCGGGCTGTTTTTTATGTCCTTTTTAAATGAGAATTCAGCCGTAATTACGATGGTCTGTTTTATTGGAATTATGTCTGTTGGAAATGGATTGTTTCAGTCTCCCAATAATTCCCTTATTATGTCTACTGTACCGAGGGATAAGCTGGGCGTGGCAGGAAGCATCAATGCTCTTGTGAGAAATATGGGTATGGTATGTGGAATCGCCCTTGCCACCACCCTTCTTTATGGTATGATGAGCAGCAGGCTGGGATACCGCGTAACTGACTATATTCCGGGGAGAAGTGATGTGTTTTTATTTGGCATGAATATCGTATATATCACTGCTTCTGTGATCTGTATGATTGGAGCTGTTTTGACATTTTTCAGATTAAAGAGAAAAAACATCACAGCCATGGCCGGAAATAAATTATAAAAAAATATTGCATCAGGAAAAGGATTGTGATATTATAAGTGAAATTCATTGTAGTGAAGTGTTGAACTGTTTAAAAAGTTGAAAACAGGGCATGATGAAGCTACAGAATGAAATAAATACTTAAAAAAGGCAGAGAAGGAGACTCTGGCCTATGGATCCGGACAGGAAGATTGCGTCACCGACTGAGAGCGCTTTCACGAGAGACTTGGCTATGGGAACACTCCGGAGCCGATAGATCGAAGCGGCTGGTACTGACTGAGTTTTGTACCGGTGACATGAGTAGGTTTATCCGTATACATGCGTTAAATGTTTGAGTGGAGATATCTTTATCTCAATGCGGGTGGTACCGCGGGAGTCTATTGCCATAGTAATCCCGTCCCGGAATATGTAACTGTATTCCGGGACGGGATATTTTATTGTCATAAAATATTTCTCCGGAATCAAAGCAATTACATTCAGGTAAGGAGAAAACAGTCATGGAATTTATCAGTGGTGTAAAACAGAAAGAAACAATGGGAATCCAGGAAATTATATCTGGTGATTATGCAGGAAAAACGGTCAGGCTGGAAGGAAGTGTCCATACCATTCGTGACATGGGTGAAGTAGCTTTTATCATTTTGCGGAAAGCCGAAGGACTGGTGCAGTGTGTATTCGAAGAAGGAAAGACAGCTTTCGATTTAAGCCAGTTAAAGGAAGAGTCTGCAATCCGGGTTACCGGTGTGGTAAGCGGCGAGGAGCGGGCTCCTCATGGATTTGAAATCAGGCTTCAGGAAATAACCGTGCTGTCAGAGCCGGCAGAAGTGCTTCCCATCGCCATCAGCAAATGGAAGTTAAAAACTTCCCTGGAGACGAAGCTGGGCCTGCGCCCGATCACCTTGCGTAATCCGATGGAGCGTGCAAAATTCCGCATTCAGGAAGGAATTGTAAGAGGCTTCCGGGATTTTCTTCATTCCCAGAATTTTACTGAGATCCGTACACCAAAGATTGTAGCCCGGGGCGCAGAAGGCGGATCCAATGTATTCAAACTGGATTATTTTAATAAAAAAGCAGAGCTGGGCCAGAGTCCGCAGTTCTACAAGCAGACCATGGTTGGGGTATATGACCGGGTATTTGAAGTCGCTCCCGTTTTCCGCGCAGAGAAACACAATACAACCAGACATTTGAATGAATATACCAGCATGGATTTTGAAATGGGATACATCGACAGCTTTGAGGAGATCATGGAAATGGAAACAGCCATGCTCCAGTATGTCTTTGAGCTGCTTTGTGAGGAATATGCACAGGAACTTGCCATGTTAAAGATCAGCCTTCCTGATGTAACAAACATTCCGCAGGTCCGTTTTGAAAAGGCCAAAGAGCTGGTATCTGAAAAATATAACAGAAAGATTAAAAACCCCTATGATTTAGAACCGGAGGAGGAAGTTTTAATCGGACGGTACTTTAAAGAAGAGTATGGCAGTGATTTCGTATTTGTCACTCATTATCCTTCCAAAAAACGCCCGTTCTATGCCATGGATGATCCGGCAGATTCCAAATTCACCTTAAGTTTTGACTTACTCTTTAAGGGACTTGAGATCACAACCGGAGGTCAGAGAATCCATGATTATGACACCATCATTAAAAAGATGGAGGCCAGAGGAATGAATCCGGAAGACATTTCTTCCTATTTAATGATATTTAAGTATGGAATGCCCCCTCACGGAGGTTTGGGAATCGGTCTGGAACGTCTGACCATGCGTCTTCTTGATGAATCAAACGTCAGAGAGACCACTCTGTTCCCAAGAGATGTCACAAGGCTGGAACCGTAACAGAAAGCAGAAAGGAGACAAAAAGAAATGGCACACATCATTGATGATGAAACAATCGAGTATGTAGGCATTCTTGCGAAGCTGGAACTTGATGATGCAGAAAAGGAAGCGGCGAAAAAGGATATGGGCCGTATGCTTGATTATATTGATAAATTAAACGAACTTGACACAGATGGGATTGAACCTATGTCACATGTATTTCCAGTATACAATGTATTCCGGGAAGATGCAGTGAAAAACGGAGACAACAGAGACCAGATCTTAATGAATGCACCGGAAAGCAAAGATGGAGCGTTCAAAGTGCCGAAGACAGTGGAATAGGGGGAATTGAAATGACAGCAAGTGAAATATTGTCCCTCACAGCGGTACAGCTGGGGAAAAAAATAAAAAACGGAGAGGTTACCTCCATGGAAGCTGTAAAAGCGGTTTTGAGCCAGATTAAGGCTATGGAACCGGAGCTAAACAGCTATGTAACCATTGATGAAGAGGGTGCATTAAAACAGGCAGAGGAGATCCAGAAGCGCATTGAATCCGGAGAGCTTACAGGTCCTCTTGCCGGTGTTCCGGCAGCGGTAAAGGATAATATCTGCATTGAAGGACTGAAAACTACCTGCGGTTCTAAAATCCTTTCTGATTTTATCCCCACGTATACGGCAAAGGCTGTGGAGAATTTAAAACAGGCAGGAGCTGTGATCATCGGAAAGACCAATATGGATGAGTTTGCAATGGGAAGTACTACAGAAACCTCTGCATTTGGTGTTACCAGAAATCCCTGGAATACGGAGCATGTTCCCGGCGGTTCTTCCGGCGGCTCCTGTGCCGCGGTTGCAGCTGCAGAGTGCTTTTTCGCTCTTGGCTCTGATACGGGCGGTTCCATCAGACAGCCGGCTTCCTTCTGCGGAGTTACGGGATTAAAGCCAACCTACGGCACCATATCCCGTTACGGTCTGATTGCTTACGGTTCCTCTCTGGATCAGATTGGACCGGTAGCGAAGGATGTGACAGACTGCGCGGCTATTCTTGAGGTTCTGGCTTCCCATGATGAAATGGACAGCACTTCTGTACAGCGGGAAGATCATGAGTTTACGAAGTACTTAACCGGTGAGGTAAAAGGCTTAAAGGTTGGTATTCCTGCAGATTATATGGGAAATGGTCTTGACCCGGAAGTGAAAGAGGCTGTTTTAAAGGCGGCGAAGGTTCTGGAAGAAAAGGGAGCCGTTGTGGAGACCTTTGATCTTGGCATGGTGGAATACGCCATTCCTGCCTATTATGTCATTGCTTCTGCAGAAGCAAGCTCTAACCTCTCCCGTTTTGACGGTGTAAAATACGGCTACCGGGCAAAGGAATATACAGGTCTTCACGGCATGTATAAAAAGAGCCGTTCGGAAGGATTCGGTCCGGAAGTAAAACGGCGGATTATGTTAGGTTCCTTTGTGCTCAGTTCCGGTTATTATGACGCGTATTATTTGAAGGCTTTAAAGACAAAAGCGCTGATTAAGAAAGCCTTTGATGAGGCATTTTCCAAATATGATGTGATCTTAGGGCCTGCGGCACCGACCACAGCCCCGGGACTGGGCGAGAGCTTAAGCGATCCCTTAAAGATGTATCTTGGAGATATCTATACAATTTCTGTGAATTTAGCCGGACTTCCAGGTCTTTCCGTTCCCTTTGGAACGGATCAGAAGGGTCTTCCCATCGGCGTACAGCTGATTGCAGACTGCTTCCAGGAAAAGAATATTTTAAGGGCTGGTTTTGCTGTGGAGCAAAGCAGAGCCTTCGAGATGCCTTCTCTGGCTGCAAAGGCAATGATAGAAAAGGAGGAGAAGTAAATGAGCAAACAGTATGAAACAGTGATCGGTCTGGAAGTTCATGTTGAGCTTGCTACAAAAACAAAAATCTTCTGTTCCTGTTCCACAGAGTTCGGCGGAGCGCCCAACACCCATACCTGTCCGGTCTGCACCGGTATGCCGGGGTCCCTTCCGGTTCTTAACAAACAGGTGGTGGAATACGCCCTTGCGGTCGGTCTTGCTGCAAACTGCCAGATCAACCAGAATTGCAAATTTGACCGGAAAAATTATTTTTATCCCGACAATCCCCAGAACTATCAGATCTCCCAGCTTTATCTGCCCATCTGCCACGACGGATATGTGGAGATTGATACAGCAGCAGGAAAGAAGAAGGTAGGAATTCACGAAATCCATATGGAAGAGGATGCTGGGAAGCTGATTCACGATGAATGGGAAGACTGCTCCTTAGTTGACTTTAACCGAAGCGGAGTTCCCTTGATTGAGATCGTTTCCGAGCCGGATATGAGAAGCGCGGATGAGGTAATTGCCTATTTAGAGAAGCTGCGTTTAATGATTCAGTACTTAGGCGCCTCTGACTGCAAGCTGCAGGAAGGTTCCATGAGAGCTGATGTGAACTTATCGGTAAGAGAGGCAGGCTCTTCCCAGTTCGGAACCAGAACAGAGATGAAGAATTTAAACTCCTTTAAAGCCATAGCCCGTGCGATTGAAGGCGAAAGAAAGCGCCAGATCGAGCTGATTGAGGAAGGGAAGGCAGTTGTTCAGGAAACAAGGCGATGGGATGACAACAAGGAATCCTCCCATGCCATGCGTTCCAAAGAGGATGCCAAGGATTACCGTTATTTCCCTGATCCCGATCTGCCGCCCATCTCTATCAGCGATGAATGGATTCAGAGTATAAGGGAGAAACAGCCGGAGCTGCGGACGGAAAAAATGGCAAGGTATCAGGAGGAATATAATCTTTCAGAATATGATGCAGATATTATTACCGGATCCAAGCATATGGCAGATATATTTGAAGAGGTTACATCCATCTGTCAGAAGCCGAAAGAAGCTGCAAACTGGCTGATGGTAGAGGGGATGAGACTGTTAAAAGAGCATGAGATGGAAATGGAAAATATGACATTTTCTGCGGAAAATCTTGCAAAACTGATTAACTTAGTGGATAATGGAACCATTAACCGCACGGTAGCCAAGGAAGTGTTTGAGCAGATTTTCTTAAAGGATACGGATCCGGAGCGTTACGTAGAGGAAAAGGGACTGAAAGTAGTGAGCGATGAAGGTGCTCTTAAGTCCGCCATTGAGGCGATTCTTGCTGCAAATCCCCAGTCTGTGGAGGATTACCGGAACGGAAAAGAGAAAGCCATGGGCTTTCTGGTAGGTCAGACCATGCGTTCCATGAAAGGAAAGGCTGATCCGGGAGCGGTCAACCGAATCCTGAAGGAACTGTTAGGTTAAAGGAATCTTTATGAGGAGGAAGAAATCTATGAAGCCGTATGTTGAAATGACAAAGGATGAGTTACAGGAGCTTAGAAAGGAACTTTCTGCACAGTATAAGGAGTTTCAGGGCAGAGACTTAAAGCTTGATATGTCCAGAGGAAAGCCAAGTGCCGAGCAGCTGGATATTTCCATGGGAATGATGGATGTGTTAAGCAGCAGCGATGATTTAACCTGTGATGACGGTACGGACTGCCGCAATTATGGTGTACTTGACGGAATCAAGGAGGCAAAGGAACTTCTTGCCGATATGATGGAGGTTGCACCGGATCACATTATTATTTATGGGAACTCCAGCTTAAATGTAATGTATGATACAGTTTCCCGTTCCATGACTCACGGCGTTATGGGAAGCACTCCGTGGTGTAAGCTGGATAAGGTGAAATTCCTTTGTCCTGTACCCGGGTATGACAGACATTTCTCCATAACAGAGTACTTTGGAATCGAGATGGTGAACGTTCCCATGACTCCAACCGGCCCGGATATGGATCTGGTAGAGCAGCTGGTGGCTTCAGACGATACCATCAAGGGTATCTGGTGTGTACCCAAGTACTCCAATCCTCAGGGAATTTCCTATTCTGATGAAACAGTACGCCGTTTTGCCCGTTTAAAACCGGCAGCCAGCGACTTCCGCATCTATTGGGATAATGCTTATACCATTCACCATTTATACGACAATGATCAGGATCATTTAATTGAAATTCTGGCTGAGTGTAAGAGAGCCGGAAATCCGGATATGGTTTATAAGTTTGCTTCCACCTCAAAGGTAAGCTTCCCAGGTTCCGGTATTGCAGCCATAGCTGCCAGCGAGAATAACTTAACGGATATCATGAAGCAGCTGAAGATACAGACAATCGGTCATGATAAAGTAAATCAGCTTCGTCATGTGCGTTTCTTCAAGGACATTCATGGAATGGTTGAACATATGAGAAGGCATGCAGACATCATGAGACCAAAATTTGAAGCTGTCATTGAAACTCTTGAAAAAGAGTTAGGCGGTCTTGAAGTGGGAGAATGGACCAGTCCAAAAGGCGGATATTTTATATCTTTTGATTCTTTGGATGGCTGTGCAAAGACCATTATTGCAAAATGTAAAAAAGCAGGTCTGGTCATGACTGGCGCAGGAGCTGCTTATCCATATGGTAAGGACCCTTATGATAAAAACATTCGGATCGCACCGTCTTATCCGACGCTGCCAGATTTAAAACAGGCAATGGAATTATTTACAATTTGTGTTAAGATCGTAAGCATTGACCATATTCTGGCTGAAAAAGCATAAAATAGAAAGCGCCGCACAAGTCCCCCCCCCTTACGGGAGATGATGTGCGGCGTTTTTACAGTTGTCTGATATTAATCAAATAAGACCTGATTAATAAAAGCCTGAAAGGATTCTGTCTGAAATTTGTCTTTATGAAAAACCACATGGTTCATGCAGCTGATTTCCATATCTTTTATCTCTATTTCAAAAATATCACCTTTTTTAATGGATTCGTCGGCAAAGATCCTCGGAACAACGCCGATACCGATATTTTCTCTTGCTGCCTGCAGAATTACGTCGGAATTGGTACTGGTCCACAACGGTTCAGCAGATAAGTTATTCAGTGCCAGAGCGCAGTCAAACGTATCCCTGATGGTACATCCGGTCTCTCTTAATAAAAGAGGTTCCTCAATCAGCCTGTCCAGTGATACAGGCTGCGCAGCCCGGTTTGCAAAGGGGTGGCTTGGAGAGCAGATTACGGCCATGGGATAGGAGGAGAATGGAATTTTCTCCAGCTGTTCATCGGATACGACACCCTCTACAAGAGCCAGGTCCAGCTCATTTCTTAACAGCTTACTGATGATTTCTCCGGAGTTATCCACGGTAACCTTCAGCTGTATGTCAGGATTTGTCAGAGCGAAACGGGAAACAGCGTTTGGAAGTAAGTAGCTGGCCAGAGTCACACAGGAGCCCACCCGCAAAGGTGCCTGTAAGTGCAGGGAACCGGAATAGTTCTCCAGATCCTGGTATAACTCCAGAAGAGGAATCACTTTGGATAAATAAAATTTTCCGTTTTCGTTGATCATTACCTTGCGTGATACGCGGTCAAACAGGGGAGAGCCAACGGATTCTTCCAGCTCGTTGATGGCATGAGAGATAGCGGGCTGAGTCATGGACAACGCCTTAGCCGCTCCGGTGATGCTTCCTTCCTCACATACTGTTTTAAAGATTGTTAGATGTCGTAGATTCATGTTTGTAGGTCCTTCCATTACCAGTGATTCATATGATAACTTTCATTATATCATTTTGATAATGGGTTGAACAGAGATTTTGAAAAAAATGTCGATATGATTTATTTGATATAATTTAAAGTTTATTGAGTGTAACTGGAAAATAATGGTTGATTATATATTGGAATTTATGTAAAATGTTATAGTGACTTTAACAATTAATATTATTAATTTTAAGGGGGAACCATGAAAAAATTTATCTGTATCTCAATATTATTCATGTCTGTTTTATTATGTTCTTGCTCAGCCAGCGGAAAAAAAATATCAGTTCCAGAAGAATTGGCAGTTAAGAATTCAGAAGGGAAAATTCTTGAACTATATATGCCAAGAGAAGAAGCAGAAAAAATTCTGGGAGAGACGGAAGAACGTAGCTGGACAGGAGGCTATGATTATGGAAATATCATTGTTGGATATAAAGAAAATCTGCTTACCTATATACAGGTGAAGGATGATAGCTGGAAATTGATGAATGGTATAAAAGTGGGTGATTCTATCGATTCTCTTACTTCCTATGAGAATCCAGGAAGCACTGATTTAAGGCAGTTATACTATAAAAAGGACGGCAGTAATTATTCAAAGGTGTTAAAAAAGGATATTCCTCAGAAAGCAGAAAAAAGTGATTATGGAGTGTACTGCTCATCAGAAATTATTGGTATAAATGGTACTATTGAAGCTATATCAGCTTGCGACAGGTATGTTGGTGCATCTGGTGACATGGAAGATTAAATAAAGGAAGGCATCATGATGCCTTCCTTTTTCACGAATAAGAATTACGATTCTTGGTTTTTCGTTTTACTAAAGCCGTGTTGCAATCGCCTTAATAAACTCCTCACTGTTTAAAACAGTGGGGTTTTCAATTGTAGTGATAAGAGCAAGGTCTTTTGTCATCTCTCCAGCCTCAATGGTATCGATGGTAGCCTGTTCCAGCTTATCCGCAAATGCAGCCAGTTCCTTATTTCCGTCAAGCTCTCCGCGCTTTCTTAAAGCTCCGGTCCATGCGAAAATCGTAGCAACGGAGTTGGTAGAAGTCTCCTCACCCTTTAAGTGCTTATAATAATGTCTCTGTACAGTTCCGTGAGCTGCTTCATATTCAAAGTCACCGTCAGGGGAAACCAGAACGGAAGTCATCATGGCAAGAGATCCGAAAGCGGAGGAAACCATATCGCTCATTACATCTCCGTCGTAATTCTTGCAGGCCCAGATATAACCACCCTCTGACTTCATAACTCTGGCTACCGCATCATCGATCAGGGTATAGAAATATTCAATACCGGCTTCCTTAAAGCGGTTCTCATACTCGGCATCAAAGATATCCTGGAAGATGTCCTTAAAGGTATGGTCGTACTTTTTGGAGATAGTATCCTTAGTTGCAAACCATAAATCCTGCTTGGTATCCAGTGCATAATTAAAGCAGCTTCTTGCAAAGCTTTCAATGGAGTTGTTAATATTATGCATGCCCTGGACGATTCCGGCACTGTCAAAGTTATGAACCAGTTCCCTGACTTCTGTTCCGTCAGCTGCGGTATAGACCAGTTCCACTTTCCCGGCACCTGGTATCTTCATCTCGGAGCCTTTATAGACATCACCGTAAGCATGTCTGGCGATGGTGATTGGTTTTTTCCAGTTTACAACACATGGTTCGATTCCCTTAACAACAATAGGTGCCCGGAATACGGTTCCGTCGAGGATTGCACGGATGGTGCCGTTAGGGCTCTTCCACATCTCTTTTAAGCTGTATTCCTTTACACGGGCAGCATTGGGAGTAATGGTGGCACATTTCACGGCTACTTTATATTTTTTTGTGGCCAAAGCAGAATCAGTGGTTACTTTATCATCTGTCTGATCCCGGTACTCCAGTCCCAGGTCATAATATTCTGTCTTTAAGTCAATATAGGGCAGCAGAAGGTTGTCCTTAATCATCTGCCAGAGAATACGTGTCATCTCATCGCCATCCATTTCGACTATGGGGGTTGTCATCTTTATCTTATCCATGTGTTTCTCCTCCTTAGAAATGTTCGTGTTATGCTATAGTATACGACGAATTGTCAAATCACACAAGCATATCTATGCAAATTTATCCAACCATTTTTGAATATTATACACTGTTTCCGGGTCAATAAAATGCT
Organism: Lacrimispora sp. 38-1; assembly: GCF_049890855.1. Taxonomy (NCBI): domain Bacteria; kingdom Bacillati; phylum Bacillota; class Clostridia; order Lachnospirales; family Lachnospiraceae; genus Lacrimispora; species Lacrimispora sp. 38-1. The sequence goes on from NZ_JBANEW010000061.1 coordinate 112,069, forward strand.
CCACCTTCTCTACCTGTTCCAGGTCATCGTTCCTTTGGTTTACATAACAAAAGAAACGAGTAAGGATCTGATGCCTGAAAAGGAGATATTCGCCTAATTCCAGCCCATCACTGGTCAGAGAAACAGTTCCGTATTTTTCAAACCCAACCAATCCCTGTTTCCTTAAATTACCAGTCATTTTAGACGCAGATGAGGGTTTGACATGAAGCTGCTCTGCCAGTTCCTTAATGCGGACAGGCTGATTTTCGTGAGACAACCGGCATATCATTTCCAGGTAATCTTCCATTGAGGAAGTAATCTTTGTATGCTCTAAAAGGGAATAGCCTTTTAATGTATAAAAATTATCGGTCTGCGGCATAGTCATTTCCTCCTGCTATACATGGATGTTATTTATATCTATTCACTACCGGCGGATTCTATGTATCATCAGTGGCAGGACCGGGCTGACAGTAAGAGTGGAACCTGTTTTTTATCAGCTGCATATGTTAGGATATGGAAACTTTTCGGAGGTTAAAGAGATGTCGGGACGCTTTTGTTTAAATGACTTAAAAAGAGGTCAGAAAGGTATCATTGCAAGACTGACCGTTTGTGATGATATGAGACGGAGATTACAGGATATGGGGCTGATTGAGGGCACAGTGGTGGAGTGTGTCGGTAAAAGTCCTCTTGGGGACCCAACTGCATTTTTAATCAGAGGTGCTGTAATAGCCCTGCGAAATGAAGATTCCGTCAGGGTTCTTATAAAGAATAAGGATCAGGAGTCGTTTGAACCAGGTTATGGAGAAGGGATTGTGGCTGCCTGTGCCACAGCGGAGGAAAAAATATGGGACTAAGCAGGGAATCCATGGGAATCAAATCGGTGGACTGCGGCCTGGAGATCAAAAAAAAGGAGGCAGGAGATCTGGTGATTGCTCTTGCCGGAAATCCCAATGTCGGAAAAAGCACAGTATTTAACCAGCTGACCGGTATGAACCAGCACACCTGCTGCTGTGTTTAGAGGTAAAAATTTCATAAAAAAATGATGGTGAACTCCCGATGACTGCAGGAGCACCTGCTTAAGCGGATTTCCTTGATAACTGACCGCCAGAACAGTCGCTTCTGCTGATTGTCAAGGTGCAGATACATGCTTTCAAAGCCGGTATTCTGCATACTTATTAAAGCACCAGGATTCTCAGCCGGCAGTGTGATGTCAGGAATCTGCTCCAGCCGGGCCTCTAACCCTGCCCTGTCATTTTTATATTCTTCTAATGATATTGCTTCATTTAAATACAATTCCTTTAACCGGTTGATTTTCCTGCGAAGCTGATTCTTTTTCATACGATTATCAACTGCATCAGCGCTTTTGGTTTCGAAATCCGCAATGTAAGAATCAAACTGCTTCCCAACATTTTTTAATAAGTATTCTTCTATACGGACTTCCCTGATTTCTCCCCGATTGCTGCATTTCCGGTAAGACCGATGCTGCTTGCATTCGTAGGCTGGATATTTATACCGGAGTACAGTACCGTCTTTGCGTTTTGAAACTGTATTGATCTGGCACCCTCCCATTTTATGACCGCACTCAGCACACACCAGAAGACCTGTAAAAATGTAGGGGTACTTCTGGCCCGATTTTATATTGCTGTTTTGATCAAGAATGCGCTGTATATCAAGGAAAGCTTCATCGGAAATCAGACGCGGGCAGTAAGATTCATTCCCTCTGTAACGACCGGTAATTTTTTCGTTACGGAGAATTGACTGCTTAAAATTCTGCAGTGTCATGACGATTCCGTATGTTTCTTTTAAATACTGTACAGCTCCGTTCATTGACTGATGTTTCAAAAAATACAGAATGGCATCACAGATGGCAGGGGCCTCCTCTGATAACACCAGATGTTTATCTTTTATCTCATATCCCCGGGGGACTTTGCCCGTTATAACTTCTCCATGGGTTACCTTTGTCCGGAAGACGTCAGCTACACGGAGACCGCCATTCTGCGCTTCCAGCTCGGCCCAGGTCATGGACTGAGCCACAAATGCCCTGCCGTAAGGAGTGGAGGTGTCAAAGAACGGCTGGTCAATGGCTGTCCATGCAGCATTATATTTTTCAAGGATGGCCTGGGTATTTAAGTAATGGCGCAGGCTGCGGAACCAGCGGTCCAGCTTGGTAAATATGATCAGATCCACAAGTCCCTCTTTTACATGATTAATCAGACGGGTAAAATCGTCCCGGTCAAGTTTCTGTCCGGAAACACCATCATCCAGATAAATATCCTGCAATATCATGTTTTTATGTTCTTTTATATATCTGATCCCCCGTTCTTTTTGATCCCGGATGGAATCTCCCCGCTCTGCCTGTTCATCGGAAGAGACACGGATGTAGACGGCTACACGCAGCAGCTTCTCTGATTCCTGAGCACGTTTCATTCTATCATCTCCTGGTATAATCTACTCGTTCCAACAGGAAATTAAAACCTGTTTCATGGGATTGCCTTAATTAAGGGAAAGAAGTACAAACTGTGGTACATACATTTTACCAGAAAGGAGGCGGTAGCAGTGGCAGATACTGTCACCACAGTGAATCAGGCGGATCCAGTGAGGGCATTTGAGGCTTTGGCAAGAATTATAGGGGAAAAAGAGGGACTTGAGATCACTTTAAAAAGTCTCCGGGAAAAGGAAGAAAAGGAAACAAAAAAGGCAGATCGGATAGACTGATCTGCCTTTTGGTGTGCTATGTACTGATCTTACTAATTAGAAGTTTTCTTTGTTTCGGTAACTGCTGAGCTGTCTTTTGCAGCTGGGGAGTCTGCCTTCACTTTGCTGTCACCAGCCTTGGTTTCTACTGCTGAAGTTTCCTCTTTCTTGGATTCGTCTTTTTTGGTTTCTTCTTTCTTAGTTTCGTCTTTTTTGGTTTCTGCTAAGGAACTGCTTTCTTTTACTTCTTTTTTCGTTTCTGCTGGTTTTGTAGCTGCTTCGGTTGTCACTTCTGCTTTTGTAGCGGCAGTTGTTTCAGAACTCTTGGTATTTCCACATGCGGAGATAGCTGCCATTGTCAATACTGCAACACCTGTCAGTAACATTTTCTTTGTTGTTAACCTCATAATTATTTTCCTCCTTGAGACTGCATAGGTATTATGGTTGTATGGCTTCCGGTTGTCCTATGTCCCTGAAGTCAGAACTCAGTGTAGCACCGAAATTGAAGAAAATCAATGGCAAATTTGTTATTTATTTCTTAAAAAAAATTAAGTTGTATAAAAAAAATAGAATTTAGTTAAAATTAAGAATAAATTCACAAATATTTCACAGTTTGATCAAACTTTCATCACAAACCCGTAATTGGATATTAAGAATTTTCATTTTATCGTTAATAACATCAGCCCACCGGAAACTGGCCAGGTAAAACGGTTGCAAATGCCCAGGGCTGGTGCAGTGACGGAAATCAGGGGTATGTTATGGTAGACATACCAGGATGTTATTCTCTTATGGCCCACTCCACAGAGGAAGAGGTGGCAAGAGATTTCATATGTTTTGAAAATCCCGATGCTGTGGTAACGGTCTGCGATGCCACCTGCCTGGAACGGAATTTAAACCTTGTACTCCAGATCATGGAAGCATCGGATTGTGTGGTAATCTGTGTAAATCTGATGGATGAGGCAAAGAAGAAACGGATTGTCCTCAATCTGGATGTGCTGGAAGAGCGGCTTCATGCCCCTGTAGTGGGAACAACAGCAAGAAGTAAAAAGGGACTGAACCAGATTTACCAGGGCTTAAGGCGCTGTATAACAGAGAGAGAGACTGATTATGAAAGGCCCATACTCATACGTTACCCGGAATATATTGAAGAGGCAATTGAGAAGCTGGCTCCGGCAGTAGAGGAGGCCTCAGACGGCAGGGCAAAGGTGCGCTGGCTTTGTGCAAGGATGTTGGATGCCAATGAAAACCTGATGGGAGCGGTACGAAAATATTTAAAATCCATAGCAGATTCAGAGGAGGTAAAGACCTGCCTTACGGAAATCTGGAACGAGTGGAGGGAGCAGGGGATCAGTCAGGAAAAAGTAAGTGATGATATGGCTGCTGTGTTCATTCGGAAAGCGGAGGATTTATGCAGGGGAGTAGTCGTATTTGAAAATAAAGCCTATAACTGGAAAGACCGGAAGCTGGATCGGATCTTTACCAGCAAAGCTACTGGATTTCCCATTATGTTTCTGGTTCTGCTAGGAGTTTTCTGGCTGACAATCACTGGCGCCAATTATCCGTCCCAGCTGCTAAGCAATGTGCTGTTTGCCATTGAAGACCGTCTTACAATTGCCGCAGATGCAGCAGGGGTTCCGGCACTTGTTTCCGGGCTTTTGATTCATGGTGTTTACCGGGTTCTGGCATGGGTAATATCGGTTATGCTGCCGCCTATGGCGATTTTCTTTCCGCTTTTTACACTCCTGGAAGATTTTGGTTACCTTCCCAGAGTAGCCTTTAATCTGGACCGCTGCTTTAAGCGGTGCTCCGCATGCGGAAAGCAGGCACTGACCATGTGACAGAAGAAATCTATGCCTTTTTAACTGTTAAATGATGGATTACTGTCTTGACACTTTTTATTCTGAATGTTATAGTTACAACTATAAACTGTAATTAAAAATAGTACAGAAACACGAAGTTAACTGCATAAACTATGCAGTGAAAGCATTATTTACAGGAGGTAAACATTTGGGATTTTCGTTTGACATGAGTGTTCCGGTTTTAACCGTATTTTTACAGGGGATTGTAAGCTTCTTTTCGCCCTGTGTACTGCCTTTGATTCCGCTTTACATTGGTTATCTCTCAGGGGGAACCGGAGTAACAGGTGAGGATGGCAGGATTTACTATAAGCGCAGTAAAGTCATGATACATACCGTTTGTTTCGTGATTGGAATCAGCTTTACTTTTTTTCTGCTGGGAATTGGTGTCTCGGCACTTGGCAGTTTTTTTAAAACCAATCAGCTTTTATTTGCAAGACTGGGGGGAATTCTGGTATTCCTGTTTGGATTATATCAGCTGGGATTCTTAGGCAGTTCCTCTTTGCTGGGGAAGGAGCGCAGGCTATCCGTTTCTTTTGACAAGCTTGCCATGTCTCCCCTGACCGCTTTGCTTATGGGATTTACCTTCAGCTTCGCATGGACGCCCTGTGTGGGACCAGCACTGGCCAGCGTTCTGATCATGGCGGCATCTGCTTCCACCAAAACACTGGGCTTTATGCTGATCGGAGTCTATACACTGGGATTTGTTCTGCCATTTCTGGCAGTAGGATTTTTTACCACCTCAGTTCTGGAATTTTTCAAAACCCACCGCAATGTTGCAAAAAATGCAGTTAAGGTCGGCGGAGTTCTGATGATAATTATGGGATTACTTATGTTTACAGGTAAGATGAATTCTGTAACCGGTTATCTTTCTTCTGTAAAGTCTCCTTTTACAAAGGAGTCCCCAAAGCCGGTGGAAGAGACAGAGCCAACGACGGAGGAAACTGTTTCACAGGCATCTCAGGAATCTGAGGCGGCAGAGACTGATTCTGAGTCACAGACGGATGGAGCCCAGGATGGAGAAGATAAGATTCTTCCGGCCATTGATTTCACTTTAACAGACCAGTTTGGCAAGACCCATTCCCTTTCTGATTATAAAGGGAAAACCATCTTTTTAAATTTCTGGGCGACCTGGTGTCCGCCCTGCAGGGCAGAAATGCCGGATATACAGAAAGTATATGAAACTTACAGCACAGAAGGCGATGATGCGCTGATAGTCCTTGGAGTAGCAGCTCCCGGTTACGGGAATGAAAAGGATGAGGAAGGAATTAAAAATTTCTTAAAAGAGAATGGATATACCTATCCGGTACTCATTGATACGGATGCTGAATTATTTGAAGCTTATGGGATATACTCCTATCCAACCACCTTTATGATTGACCGGGATGGCAATGTATTCGGCTACGCAAGCGGACAATTATCAGAAGATACGATGAAGAGCATTATTGAACAGACAATGAAAGGAGAAAGAAACTGATAATATGGATAAAAACAGGGCCAGAAGAATACGTGAAAGAAGAAACAGAAAAATAGTTTATGGATTATTGCTTTTAGCTGCCCTGTTAACAGTTGGTATTTTATATAGTTTTGCAAGAAGCATAAAAAGCAGAGATTCTGACAGCAGCCAGGTCGTTACAGATACAAAAGCCAGGGAAACAGCTTCAGAGAAAGCATTGGTATCGGCCAGGATCGGACAGACGAACCTCTCCGGGCTGACTGTGAAAGAGGCAAAGGATACCATTGAAGAACGTTACCAGTGGGGAATGACAGTTACGGATGGGACGGATTCCGTAGTAATCGATGACAGTATAAGCGGACAGCTGGAGGAAATATTAAAACAGCTGAGTGAAGCTTCCCCAGATCAGCCCCAGGATTACCAGCTTGATTACGATTCCATGAAGGAAGACTTTAAAAAGCAGGCAGAAATACTTGCAAAACGCTGGAACAAAGACGGAGTCAATTCTGAAGTGGAATCCTTTGACCGGAAAACAGGGGCATACAGTTATACAAAAGAGCAAAGCGGAAGAGTATTAGACCAGGAGAAGTTGGTAACGCAGCTTTTGGATGCCGCAAAAGAAGAGAATTTTCAGGCAGAGATTCCGGCAGAATTTTCACTTAAGGCTCCCGAAAGAACCCAGGCCCAGGCAAAAGAACAGTATAAGGTAATCGGGACTTTTACCACGAAAACTACCACCAATAAAAACCGCAATCAGAATATCAGTCTGGCAGTGGGTGCAATCAATGGTCTGGTCTTAAAACCCGGTGAGGAATTTTCCTTTAACAATGCCACAGGAAACCGAACCAGTGAAAAGGGATACCAGCCTGCAGGTGCCTATCGAAACGGCGTTCTGATTGAGGAGCCGGGAGGCGGGGTATGCCAGGTTTCCACCACACTGTATCACGCGATTATAGAGAGCGGATTTAAGACCACGGAACGGAATTCCCACAGCTTTGCCCCTTCCTATGTGGAAAAGGGTCAGGATGCCATGGTCAGCTTTGATGGTTATGCCGGACCGGATTTGAAATTTGTCAATACTGGAAGTACCTCCGTAATATTGAGGGCTTCCTTAGAGGGAACCACTTTAAAAATTTCTGTTGTCGGGATTCCGGTTCTGGAAGATGGAGTAAAAGTGACCATTCGTTCTGAAAAGGTAAAGGACTCAGATCCTCTTCCGGTCACCTATGAGGAAAATACAGCCCTGCCTTTTGGAACGGAGAAGGTTGTTGATAAAGGAACTGTGGGCGGATATTATAAAAGCTACCGGGTATTAAAGAAGGGCGACACTGTAATTAAGGAAGAACCTCTTCATAACAGCAGTTATAAAGGAAAGCCGGAAGTGATTCAGAGGAATACCACCTTAAAGCCGGAAGAAACGGTGCAGGAAACTCATACGGAAGCAGAAAGCAGTCTGCCACCGGCAGAAGGCCAGAGAGAGACAGATGAGGCAGAGAATGTGGGACCTGGTGTTACAGGGGCAAACGTTCAGTAAATTTTTGAAAGTAAAAGAACAGGACAGATTCTTAAACGAATTATCTGTATCCTGTTCTTTTTTTATTTGGACAAATGGAAAACAAAAATATTACAGGAAACTGTAAAAAAAGTACAGGATTATTTATGCATATTTTTTACTGATTCTAATTTTGGAAATATTTAACAAAAAAGTACAGGAATTATATAATTAATTACATTCAAAACTCCAGAACCAATCAGTAAAATAAAAAATAACAGTTGGAAAGGAGAAAAAAGATACAAAAAACAAAGGGGTATAGCTATGCATATGTAAAATATGCGCAAAAAACTGCTGATAATCCAGCCGGTGATTGGAGTCTGCAGGAAAAACGATTGAGGGAGGAACGTAAATTGGGGGTAAATTTAAAAAAGGAAATACGCAGGTCGGTCTGTCTCCTGCTTTGTACAGGGATGATTGGAAGCGGTTTACCGTTGGGAGGCATATTGACCAGTCATGCCGCCCAGTATGCAGTTCAGGAAGGCGAGATTCCGACAAAGGCGTCTTCGATTGAGAGCCTGCCAACCAGTGTGAACTGTGTAGCAGAAGGCAGTTCTATACAGACACCAAAGAACATTACATGGGAAATAAATGGAAATGATTCCTTTTATAACGCAGGAAGCAGGGTATCTGTGACCGGTACTATTACAGAAAATGGTCAGAAGGTGGAAGCCACGATTCTGGCGGTACCAAAACAGGTGGTGTACTTAGTAGATGCGAACGTTACTGCTGCAGCAAATTCTGCTGAGTATACTGCGTTTTTACAAAACGGAGACACAGCTTTGCTGAAAAACCAGGTTCCCGATCAGGCGTACAGCAGCGGAACATGGGGGTATGCAGGTTCAGTTGGAACAGATATGAGTAAAAAGGGAGCAGTCAGCCAGCATAAAAACACCAGGAATGAGACCGGTTATTATGCATTATCCGGAAAACGCATTGTCTACCGGATTCCCCTTGAGGCAGGGACCTATATTGCCGCAGGAGAATGTGCAGAGTGGTGGGGCAGTTACCAAAGATCTGTCAATATGTCTGTGACCTATACAGACACAGCCGGCCAGATCAGAACGGATTTACTTGACACCGCAGTATTAGGAGATCAGTTTAGCAAAAGTACAGCTGCGGGCAGCTTTACGCTTACCAGCAGTCAGGAAGTACAGCTGATATTTGAAAAAAAGACAGGAACAGGTCAGGAGGCAGTATTATCCGGTTTCACCATTCTGAAGGCGGAAGAAGAACTGCCACCAAAGGATGTGATTGATGTAACTGTAGACGGGACTAAGATCGATGAGGCTAATACCTTTGGAGGATTTGGCTCCGTAACCTGTAACAATACTTCCAGACTTTTAATGGATTATAAATCACTTCATGAGGATCAGTACTGGAAAATGATGAATCTTCTTTTTGATAAAGAAGAAGGAGCCGGATTAAATCATGTGAAAATAGAAATGGGTGCAGATGTTAACTCATCTTCCGGGACTGAACCGGCTACCATGCGTTCTTTCGATGAAATCCCCAATGTGAAACGGGGAGCCGGATTTTCCTTTGCAGCGGATGCCAAGTCCATAAACCCGGACATTACGGTAGAAATCCTGCGATGGGGAGAACCAAAATGGACGCAGGAGGGAATTGGCTATAAAGAATTCGAAAATCCGAAATATGAAGCCCGATATCAGTGGTACCGTAAGACCATAGATGCAGTATACGAGACATATGGCTATGAGATAACAGAGGTCAGTCCGGGGCAGAACGAAAGAAGGAAAGACTACGCGGATGATTTTGCCTGGATAAAATATTGTGCAAAGCGTTTTGAGGAAGACAGTGAAAATGGGGTAGGAGCCTTTGATTATGGAAAAATCAAAATTGTTGCTGCTGATTTATACAGAGGTATGAACACTACCGTAGATTATCTCATGAAGGATAAGGAATTTCAGGATCTGGTAGATGTTATTTCTGACCATTATCAGATCTGGATGGGGAGCGCCTCTTTAACAAAACTTAATCAGGAATATGGAAAAGAGATCTGGTACGGAGAGTCCACAGCTCCCATGATCAATGCCTCTTACCGTGCAAATGTGGACCCGGACCGCGGAGGAATCGGGGGATCAGCAGGAATTGCGGCCATGGCAGAACGATTTATTGCTGCATACGCATACAAAAATGCAGACGGTTTTACCAGCCATATGACAGAATTGCTGTTTCAGCCTGCAATCGGAGCCTTTTACGAGGGAAGTGCCTACAGTCCCAAGCAATTAATCGGAGCCTTTGATCCATGGTCTGGCTACTATGAAGCAGATGGCGGAATCCAGATGGCAAAGCATTTTATGGAGTTTGCTGACAGTGACTGGAATTATCTCCCGGGCGCATGTTATTCAGACGGTTCAACCGGAGACGGAGATATTACAACAGATACTTCTACAGATACCCGTCTGGCAGTGAAGGACCCGGAAACCGATGATTATTCCATTATGTTTGCAAACAATACCTCCAAAGAACGGAAATACCGCATCTCTCTTAAAAATATGAAGACCAGAGAGAAGGCATACAATGTCTGGGAGACCAGAGGTCCGGATTCCGGGGAAGCCTATGATGCCAATTGGTTTCAAAAGATTACTGACCAGGAAATGCCTTTGACGGGCAAAGACAATACATCCGAGATCGAGCTCACTGTAAAACCTTACTCCATAGTTACTGTAACAAGCCTGACAGATCGGGGAACCAGCTATGAAAGCGGGCAGAATGACTGCGGAACCAGCCGGTCAGTACTGGAACTTCCTTACCGGGATCATTTCGATTACGATGATTCATTTGTGGAGGAACGGGGAGGAACGCCTTTGTTCACTACAGATTTAGAGGGAGCGTTTGAAGTTAAAAAATCCGATGATACCGGATACGTGCTGACGCAGATGATTAATGGGGATAACAGGCCCTATAACTGGAATCCCTGGGGAAGCGGAAGCGATGAAAGCAGCCAGACCACAGCGGTTCCATGGACTGTTCTGGGAGATCACCGCTGGGCGAACTATACAGCAGGGATCGATGTAAAACTGGATACGAAAGGAAATGGATACGGAGATAATTTTGCGGTATTGGGAGTGAGGGAATTAGTTCATTCAAGCGGAGCTCCTTACCGGGCAAAGCTCTACGAAAGCGGAAAATGGGAGCTGCTTAATTTCAATACAGTCAAAAAGTCCGGGACCATTGACCATTTTTCTCCGTCACTCTGGCATAAACTTCAGCTTAAGGCAGAAGAAAACACAATAACCATGTACGTTGACGGGGCAGAAACAGGAAGTTTCGTGGATTTAGCCAATCCGGTCATGACTGGACGTGTTGCTTTGATGAGCGGATTTTATCAGACCAGTTTTGACAATCTGGAAGTTCTTCCTGTTGAAGGAACTGCCCCCTATGCTTTATCAAAGCTTGATGATACATCTCCTGAGATCACCTGGAACGGGAATGTAACTCATAACATCTGCCAGGGATTTGCATTTTATAACAGAAGCTATACCTCCATGCCTGCAGGCAGCCGGATGACATTTGAGGCTGCAGATGGGGTGGGCTTTGATGTGTTTGGAAAATCCTCATCTGCCAGGATTAAAGTTACCGTTGACGGGCAGGAGGAGACTGTCAATACCATAAGCGCAGGAGACCGTCAGACTTCTTACTGGAATGAATCCCTTGCAAATGGAAACCATGAGGTGGTCATAGAGGTAGTGCAGGGAACCTGGCAGGTAGACGGAATCAACCTTTTTACTTCTGCTTGCGAGGATGGGGAAGAAATAGAGACGGAAACGCTGTCCAATTTAGTAAACTATGTAAAAAACCAGACCTTTGATTCCAGTCAGTATCCTCAGGTGCTGCTGCTTTTGCTGGAAGAAAAGACGAAAGCCGCTCAGGAAGTGCTTGCTCACCCGGCAAGCCAGATGGAAGCGGATCTGGCAGGAATCGAACTGCGTAATGCCCTGTTAAAGCTGGTACCTTCCGACACCATTGTAGAGGTAAAGAATGTACCCGCATCTCTGACAGCTGTCCAGTTTAGCATTCCGGATCTTCCGGATACCGTGACAGTGGTAAATGCGGCCATGGAAGAATCGGAAAAACCGGTGTCATGGGATGTGTCAGAAGAACAGTTTCAAACACTCTGGAGTACCGTATCAGTGACTGGAACGGTGGAAGACACAGACTTAAAGGTCAGCACTATGGTTACTGTAGTGCCCTATGGCCTGTCCTATTTTATAGACAGCGGAACTGCCGGAGTTACTGATGAAAACGGAGAAACCGGTCATTCCAGCTTATATGATGTTATCGCAGCCAATACACAACTGGAGAATGACCGGTCCGACCAGGTATATGAAGATGGCTCATGGGGATATGTGGCAGACAGTGCAGTGACGGTAAAAGGCGGAAGCAGTGTAGGCTATAACACGGGTATCTATGAATCCGGTCTTTATGTGGATTATAATACAGATCGTGATATTATTTATAAACTGCCCATGAAAGCGGGAAGTTACCGGTTCATGATTGGTGCTCAGGCGTATTGGGGGGAAACCCATTCCGGCAGAATTGAAATTGGTTATGAAGACACAGACGGAGTGTGGCAGACAAAAGAACTGGGAACGGCTACAGTCAGTTCTTCTTCTGATAATATCCAGTTTGTAAAAAATGTGCAAATACCAAAAGATGGTCTGGTCGAGGTAAGAATCAAAAAGGCAGATACCAAAATTCACTTAATCAGCTGGCTTGCTGCAGCAAGGGAAGTCAGTGCAGATGTCCCTTCCGTTGTGGTAACAAAGGCAGGGGAACTGCCGGAACTGCCGGTTAGCGGTATGGTTGATGGAGAAGAGAAGGAGATTATCTGGAAGAAAGTCAAAGAGTCTGATTTCGCCAAGCCATGGTCAACGGTAAAAATAAATGGCACCATAAAAGATCTTGGTCTGCCGGTGGCAGTGACTGTGGAAGTCATACCGGATCATCTGGTGTATTTTATTGATTCGGGAGTGGCAGACAGCGAAGCGTCTTCCTGTTACCGCTCAATTTCACAGGAAGAGGAAGGACTGCTTAACCAGACACCTGACCAGCCCTATGAAGAGGACTCCTGGGGTTATACAAACCCGGAAGATTTAGGTGGTCCAATGGGTGAAGACAGTGACAGCCGGTCTCAGAGCGGCTGGTGGGCGAGGAATGGTAAAGATATTAGTTATAAGCTTCCATTAAAAGCTGGAATTTATCAGTTTTACAGCGGATTTTATGAATGGTGGAGCGTGATCCGTCCAATGGAGGCATCTGTGATTTACCAGGATAAGGAGGGGAAAGAAGTAACCGTTTCTTTGGGTAAGATTACCATTTCAAAGCCTGAAGAGTCTATTTTGAAGCCTTTGGTAAATATAGAGATTCCGGCTGATCAGACTGTGGAATTTAAGGTGAAGAAAACGGGTGACAGCGATCCGGTGATCAGCTGGCTTGCCGTAAATGAAGTAAAGGATGAGGAGCCGCCCCAGGAATCAGTCTATGAGACGACCAAAATCCGGGTAACTAAAAAACCAGTGAAAAAAGAGTATGAAACAGGACAGGAACTTGATCAGACCGGTATGGAGGTCACGAGATATGCAGTAGCAAGCCCGAGTAATGCCGTAAGAGAAATCATTTTATCAGAAGATGAATATCAGACGGAGTATGATTTTTCCCGGCCAGGAAGAACGGATGTGTCAGTTTCCTACTATGAGTGGGCTGAAGATGGAACAGAAAAAATCTTTACGGATACTTTTCCGGTTACAGTCCGTGAAATGGTTCCGGAAGACGAATATTATACTTCTAAAATAGAGATAACCAAAAAGCCAAGAAAGTTAAAATATGAGCTGGGAGAAGATCTGGACACGGAAGGATTAGTTGTCACGGAATATCAAAAGGCCAGTCCTTCCAATGCAGTGCGTAAAAATATTCTCACGGAAGATGACTATGATGTGGAGTATGATCTTTCCCTGCCTGGAACCAGAAATGTAAAGGTGGTTTATTATGGGCAGGACAAAAAGGGAGAGGAACGCCGTTTTACGGATTTATTTACAGTTACAGTGATCCGGAAAGAGGAAGAAGAGGACGATAGTTACGATCAAAATTATTACAAATCAAAAGATACTGATTATTATGATGGCTCCTGGCAGCAGGATAACAACGGCTGGAAGCTGGTAGCAAAGGATGGATCTCACCCCTCAAACCGCTGGGCGAAAGCCGGCTGGAACGGGTCAGACAGCTGGTATTTCTTTGATGAAAAGGGTTATATTGTAACCGGCTGGTTTCGGTATGGAGAACATCTGTATTATTTAAATCCTATGGATGGCACGAACAAAGGCTGCATGCTCAAAGGGTGGCAGATCATTGACGGAGTCTGGTATTATTTTAAGGAAACAGCGGATGAAAAAGAAGGTTCTCTGCTTACGGATACGGTAACCCCGGATGGTTACCGGGTAGGCCCGGATGGGGCGAGAGTCAGTTCATAAGGTGAGAAAGGTATGGCACGAATTGCTGCCATGCCTTTTTCATTTGTATGCAGTCTCCGCAAGTATAAGGTACAAACCTGGCAGAATAAGATCTTTCAGGAGGTGGGCACTATGGATTTGTCCAAAGAGATCACCTATGAAAAAGAAAGCGGAGAAAAGCCGGTAACAGTCAAAGTGGAGCGATGCTTTCAATGTGAAGCAACAATACAGCAAATAATTCTTAATCTTCTGAAAAGGCGTCTTCATGCAGGGGGAGGTCTAAGATGAGCGGGGGTGTAAAAGGAGGGGAGGGAGTCAGATGCCAGGCGGCACTCTACATGCGCCTTTCCAAAGATGACGGAGCGGGAGAGAGCGCCAGTATCAGCACCCAGCGGAGCATGCTCCGGGAATATGCCAGAGAAAACGGTTTTTTTGTTTACCGGGAATATGTAGATGACGGCTTCAGCGGGACTACGTTTGAACGCCCGGCATGGAAATGCCTTCTTGCAGATATAGAAGCCGGTAAAGTCAATCTGGTAATTACCAGAGATCTTTCCAGGCTCGGAAGGGACTATATCCTTACCGGTCAGTATACGGAGATCTATTTTCCAGCCAGAGGGGTCCGTTATATTGCGGTAAATGATGGTTACGATTCCCTCAATCCGGGAAACGACCTGGCACCTTTCCAGAATATTGTGAATGAAATGTATGCCAGAGATACCTCAAAAAAGATCCGCAGCGCATTAAGGACCAAAATGAAAGAGGGGGCATTTATCGGAAATTTTGCCCCATATGGGTACAGGAAAGACCCGGAGGATAAAAATCATCTTCTGATTGACCCGGTTACAGCTCCGGTTGTCAGAGAGATTTTTGAGCGCGCATCGAAGGGTGAGGCACCCTTGAAGATTGCAAAGCTTCTTAATCAGAAAGGAGTTAAAACTCCGGCGGAATATCGCTGTTTCCTTCGCCACGAACTCTTTCTGGAAAACGGGGAAGGAAATAAAGAGTGGGTATCCGGTACTATTTGCAAGGTTCTGTCCAATCCTGTCTATACAGGAGATATCGTACAGGGGAAATCCTCCAAGCTGTCCTTTAAAAGCCAGATTACCTTAAATATACCCAAAGAGGATTGGATTGTTGTAAAGGATAAGCACCAGCCAATCGTAACCAGAGAAATGTTTGAGCAGGCAGGAAGGCGGAAAATTTCAAGAAAAAGATCAAAATCCTCCCAATTTACCAATGTATTTTCCGGACTGGTATACTGCGGGGACTGTAAAAGAGTAATGACGACAACCATGGCAGGCAGGAAGGGAGAGGAGAGAAAGCTGGTATGCAGCGGATATAAGCAGTATGGGAAAACAGCATGTACCAATCATTACATGGAATACGGTCTGCTCTGCCAGATTGTGTCTCAGGAGCTTACGGCACTTATTACCCTGACGGAAAAAGAAAGAAAAGAGATTGCAAAAGAATTGGAAGCCTATGGTAAAAAAAAGGGTAATCCGGATGAAAAGCAGGCAGCCACTTCTTTAAAAAAGAGGGAAAGGGAGATTGACCGTATCATAAGAAAGCTTTACGAGGACCGTGTTAACGCAGTGGTAGAGGAAGAACGTTTTTATAAGCTTATCGCTTCTTATGAACACGAACTAAAGGAGATACAGGCAGAAGAAGCTGCATTGAAGGAAACCACTGCATCTGTGTGGAAAAGCACAGGAAAATCAGAACATGATGTGGACCGGTTGTTAAATGAGTTAATGGAAAACGGAATTCCTGCTTTCGATCTTTTGCAACAGTTTATTGAACGTATTGAAATTTTTCAGTCCGGGAAAGATACGGATCAGAAAGACAAAAGGCTTCTTACCGTCCGGATCTGTTACCGGTCAGAGCCGCCGGGCATCAAAAAAGCATAGATTTCCTCCGTCATGTGCATGGGATTTGGCTGCAACGCGGCAGGGATTGTAGGCTGCCGGATTATTGATTCTCCAAGAGAACGTCTCATTGCAATGATCACCAATAACTTTGTCCCCTGCAACGGGCGTTTTCCAACCATGATTGCAATTATTACCATGTTTTTTATCGGAGGAGCGGCGGGACCATTTTCCACTATATTATCTGCGGGTATCCTGTCAGGTATTATTCTTCTTGGAATTCTGATGACCCTTGTAATATCCAAAATCCTCTCTTTAACCATATTAAAGGGGATTCCGTCTTCCTTTACCTTAGAGCTGCCTCCTTACCGCAGACCCCAGATCGGAAAGGTTATTGTCCGGTCCATATTTGACCGGACGCTCTTTGTTCTTGGAAGGGCAGCTGCAGTAGCTGCTCCGGCTGGTCTGATAATCTGGCTGATGGCAAATATCACAGTAGGAGATATGACCTTATTATCCCACTGCTCCGGTTTTTTAGATCCTTTCGCCAGAGTAATCGGTCTTGACGGCGTGATTCTTCTGGCATTCATCCTTGGCTTTCCTGCCAATGAGATCGTTGTTCCCATCATGATTATGGCCTATCTTTCCGAAGGAAGCATACGGGAAATCAATGATTTATCCATATTAAGGGATCTTTTAACTGCCAATGGCTGGACCTGGGTGACTGCTGTCAGCACCCTGCTTTTTTCCCTCATGCACTGGCCCTGTTCCACCACCTGTCTGACCATAAAAAAGGAGACAGGAAGCATGAAATGGACTCTTCTTTCCTGGCTTGTGCCGACTGTTACCGGGGTGATAGTCTGCTTTTTGTTTACCACCGCCGCAAGAGCGTTCCTGTAATGTTTAAAATCCCTTCTGATTGTCTACAATAGGGGTAAGACACTCATAGAAAGGAGGGAGAAGCGTGAACAGGAGTTACCACGTTTACGCCCTGTCAGACCGGCTGAAGGCCAGAAAAATTGAGCGGGAGATTGCGAAGGTTGATGGGGTGAGGGTAATAAAGATCTCAGAAGACTTGAAGGTAATGAACATTGAGATGGAAAACAGCAAGATTACGGCTGTCATGGAGCGGGTGGTAAATATCTGCAACCGCATTTCTGACGGCTGTGAAGTGCATTATAAGTTTACGTAAGAATAATAAAAAGAGGGCTTGAATGGAAATGCATTTAAGTCCTCTTTTCCTTTTAATGGGCGGTCTTTGCGTATTCGCCGATCTTTTTGTCCATATTTGAGATGTGTTTTGTCAGCCATTCCAGCACCATCTGATTTGCATTTAAAATAACAAGCAGATTACCGCCTGAAGTTTTATAATCGCTTCTAAGCTTGGTAAGCTGGGCAATGAAAGCAGTGTGAGCCTGCTTCTGCTCGGCATAACCCGGGTAATGGATCTTCTGCATGTAAACTTCCTCGTCTGCAAAATGTTTCTTTGTATAATCGTCGAGAAAATCTAACAGCTCTCCCACGTATTCCTTTGCTTTGTTATTCTTTCCTGCGTCAAAAAGTGCTTCTGCTTTCTGAAACCACATCTTGTGCTGATCGTCAATCATTGATATTCCAACTGATAAATTCTGTGTCCACGGCATAATCAAATCCTCCTAAGTAATAATGATATTTATTATTATAATACTTAAGGTTGAAAAAAGCAAACCATATTTTACCATTCAGGAAAGAAAAATCAATTTTAAAATGAAGATAATAATTTGACGTTCCCCCCGTGCAATGTTATAATTTTTATCTAGCAAACAGTAAGGGAGAACAACTATGGATGCAAATGGAATCCGTCTGAATAAATATTTAAGCGAGGCAGGTATCTGTTCCCGCAGGGAGGCAGACCGGCTTATTGAGACCGGAAAGGTTAAAATCGACGGACAGGCTGCAGTGCCGGGACAGAAAGTTCTTCCAGGGCAGTCTGTTATGGTAAAGGGCCGTCCTGTTCACGCAGCCAAAGGCGAAGCCGGACATAAGGCAGAGCCTGTCTTTTTAGCAGTCCATAAACCCCGGGGAGTGGTTTGCACCACCTCAGACAAGGACCGGGCTCCCAATATCGTGGATCTGGTAAACTATCCTGTGCGGATTTATCCCATAGGCCGACTGGACAAGGAATCCGAAGGTCTGATTCTCATGACCAACCAGGGAGATTTAGTGAATAAAATCATGCGCAGCGGTAATGCTCATGAAAAGGAATATTTAGTAAAAGTGAACCGTCCTGTCACAGATGATTTCATCAGAAAGATGCGGAAGGGCGTTACTCTTTCCGAGTTAAACGTAACCACAAAACCCTGCTTTGCAGAGAAAGCGGGAGAGAAAGCATTCCGCATCGTACTAACCCAGGGGTTAAACCGTCAGATCCGGCGAATGTGCAGCCAGCTTGGTTTTGAGGTACGAATGTTAAAACGAATGCGGATTATGAATATAGAATTAGGAGATTTAAAGCCGGGTGCCTACCGTGAACTTTCCCGGCGTGAATACCACCAGATGAAGGAATCTTTAAAAGGCTCGACCAGTCTTTCCTATCAAGAACAGAAAAAGGAGAAATCTGATGGACGATAAATTAAACAGAATCAAAGAACTGATTACCCTGTTACAGGAGGCAGGAAAGGCCTACTACCAGGAAAGCCGGGAAATCATGAGCAATTATGAGTATGACCGTCTTTATGATGAACTGGCGGCGCTGGAAGAAGAAACCGGAATTGTTCTTTCCAACAGCCCAACCCAGAACGTAGGCTATCAGGTCTTAAGCGAGCTTCCCAAGGAAGCCCATGAATCCCCCATGCTTTCTCTGGATAAGACGAAAAGCACGGAGGATTTAGCGGACTGGCTGGGAGACCAGAGAGGAATTCTTTCATGGAAGCTGGACGGACTGACCGTTGTCTTAGTCTACCGGGAGGGGACTCTTCAAAAAGCAGTTACCCGGGGAAATGGGGAAATCGGAGAAGTAATTACCAACAATGCCAGGGTATTTGCCAATATCCCTCTTACTATTTCATACCAGGGAGAACTGGTTTTAAGAGGAGAGGCTGTGATAAAATATTCCGACTTTAACCGGATTAATGACGAAATTGAGGATGTTACCGCAAAGTATAAGAATCCAAGAAATTTATGCAGCGGTTCCGTCAGACAGTTAAACAACCAGATCACAGCACGCCGAAATGTGAATTTCAAGGCATTTGCTCTTGTTTCAGCTGCAGGTGTTGATTTTAAAAACTCCAGAAATGAGCAGTTTCAGTGGCTGAAAGCCCAGGGCTTTGATGTGGTGGATTATAAGATGGTAACGAAGGATACCATAGGTGAGGCAGTGGCTGAATTTGCAAAGACCGTTCCGGAATATGACATTCCATCAGACGGGCTTGTGCTTTTGCTTGATGATATCGCTTATGGAGAATCACTTGGGCGGACTGCCAAGTTTCCCCGCAACGCCATTGCATTTAAATGGGCTGACGAGATCAGGGAAACAACGCTGACGGAAATTGAATGGAGTGCGTCAAGAACCGGTCTGATTAACCCGGTAGCCATCTTTGAACCGGTGGAATTAGAGGGGACAACGGTAAGCCGCGCCAGTGTGCATAATCTAAGCATTATGGAAGCTCTGGAGCTTGGAGAAGGGGATCAGATCACGGTTTACAAGGCGAATATGATTATTCCCCAGATTGCTGACAACTTAACCAGAAGTGGAAAAATAAAGATTCCGGACCATTGTCCGGTTTGTGACGGAAGGACTGAAATCCGTAAAGTCAATGATGTAAAAAGTTTATACTGTACGAACCCGGATTGTCAGGCAAAGCGGATCAAGGGATTTTCCCTGTTTGTTAGCCGGGATGCTTTAAATATTGACGGTTTATCAGAAGCCACACTGGAGAAGTTTATCGGAGCCGGATTTATCCGGGAGTTTGCCGATATGTTTCATTTAGACCAGCATGAGGAAGCCATTACCCAGATGGAGGGCTTCGGCAAAAAATCTTATGATAATTTAATTCAGGCAGTGAAAAAGGCGTCCCATACGACACTGCCCCGTCTGATCTACGGACTTGGAATTGCCGGAATCGGTGTTGCCAATGCGAAGATGCTCTGCCGGGAATTCCGCTACGATTTTGACCGAATGCGTCACGCAGAGGAAGAGGAGCTGACTGCTGTCTCAGGCATCGGAAAGGTGCTGGCAGATGCATGGATTACCTACTTTAAGGACGAGAAGAACAACGAGATGACAGACCGTCTGTTAGCAGAGGTAACCATTGAGCAGGAGGCAGAGACCGGGGGAGAGAAGCGGCTGGAGGGAATGATATTCGTCATTACCGGATCAGTGGAGCATTTTGAGAACCGGAAGGCACTTCAGGAAGCCATCGAGGCACAGGGAGGCAAAGCCACCGGGTCAGTCACTTCCAAGACAACTTATTTAATCAACAACGATACCACATCCAATTCGTCCAAAAATAAAAAGGCAAAGGAACTGGGAGTGCCCATTATTTCAGAAGAGGATTTCATAAAACTGCTGGAGGGATAAATTATGCCGATTAAAGTACAAAAGGATTTACCTGCGAAAGCCATACTGGAGACAGAGAACATATTTATCATGGACGAGGACCGGGCCTTAAGCCAGGACATCCGTCCCCTTGAAATCCTGATTATTAACTTAATGCCGATTAAAGAAGAGACGGAAACACAGCTTCTCCGTGCACTGTCCAATACTCCGCTGCAGGTGGATTGTACATTTTTGATGCTGGAGAGTCATACTTCAAAGAATACCTCCGCCAGTCATTTGAATAAATTTTATGTGTTCTTTGATGAGGTAAAAGAGAAAAAGTTCGATGGTATGATTATCACAGGAGCACCTGTTGAGAATATGGAATTTGAAGAGGTGAACTACTGGGAGGAGCTGTCGAAGATTATGGAGTGGAGCAAGACAAATGTGACCAGCTCTCTTCATATCTGCTGGGGCGCTCAGGCTGGACTTTATTATCATTATGGAGTGCCGAAGTATAAGAGGGATAAGAAGCTTTCTGGTATTTACAGGCATAGGGTGCTGGACAGGAAAGTGCCGCTGGTGCGCAGCCTTGATGATTATGTGATGGCGCCTCACTCACGGTATACTGAAGTGAGGAGAGAGGATATTGAGAAACATCCGGGACTGAAGATTCTGGCGGAATCGAAAGAGGCCGGGATCTTGATGGTGATGAGTGAGGATGGGAAGCAGGTATTTATTCAGGGGCATCCGGAATATGACCGGATGACGCTGAATGGGGAGTATCACAGGGATCTGGATAAGGGGATGAATCCGGAGATTCCCTGTAATTATTATGAGGACGATGATCCCGATACGATGCCGGTGCTGTGCTGGAGGAATGCGGCGAATACGATTTATGGGAATTGGTTGAATTATTATGTTTATCAGGTAACCCCTTATGAGCTATAGGAAAAGTGCCTTAAAACCTTGATTTATCAAGGGTTTAGACGATATGAAGATAAAATCAAACATATCGTAATTTATCGCAAAATACCGTAGTTTTTATGAAAAATGGCGTACGAATGGCGTACGGTAGAGATTTTCGTGGCGTACGGTAATAACAAAAAAACAATAGAAAAAGAATTAAGTTTTTTACAATTCAGATCAGGTATTGCCTATATGGTGATACCTTTTTTGATGGTAATAACTTAATCATTGAAGTGACCTTTTATTTCTAAGCCAATTGGAAATAAGAGGTCTTTTTTTGTTTAGAAGATTATTTGCACATTGGTTAATATCGAAAGGAAGTGATAAAGTTGGATCAAACGAAGGAGGAAATGAATAAAAACCAGCAAGTAACTGTTATAAGAAATATCAAAATTAATGAATTACATGATTTTGAAAAACATCCTTTTAAAGTAGAAAATGACAAGGAACTGTTTGAACTGATGAGAAGTATTGAGGAAGAAGGTGTACTAGTACCATTGTTAGCAAGACCAAATCCAAACGGTGATGGCTTCGAAATAATAGCCGGTCATAGACGAAAAGAAGCAAGTAAGTGGGCTGGAATAGATGAAGTGCCAGTAATAATAAAAGAGCTGGATGACAATCAGGCTATAATTGCTATGGTAGATAGCAATTTGCAAAGAGAAAGCATCAAACCTAGCGAAAAAGCATTTGCATATAAGTTGAAATTAGATGCCATGAAACGGCAAGGAAAAAGAACAGATTTATCTACCGATACTTTTTATCCAATGGATAAAAAGATAAATTCTACAGAAGAGTTAGGTAAGTTAGTAGGTGAAAGTCAGGCACAGATTGCTCGATATGTTCGATTGACTAACTTATTACCTGAAATTTTAGATATGGTCGATATGGGTCAAATAGCTTTTCGTCCTGCTGTTGAAATATCATTTTTAAAAAATGAAGAGCAACGTGAATTATTTGAGGTAATGGATTTAGAGCAATGTACACCAACATTATCCCAGGCACAGAAAATGAAGAGAATGAGTCAAGACGGGACCTTAGATGTAGAACAAATATATCAAATAATGGAAGAGGAGAAACCAAATCAAATTGAAATGATTAAAATACGTGCAGATTCACTCAGTAAATATTTTCCGAAAAATTTCACTGTAGAACAAAAAATAAAGCTGATTGAAAAGTTGGTGAAAGAATGGAATATGAAATGTAGATCCAAAAAGGAAAGATAGACAATAAAATATAGTATATTAGCTAATTTAGTGTTTGCTTTATGGTCACTAAATTAAAGTAAACAATAATCACAAGATAGACTAGATTAGCTAAGATACAAGCAATGGCTTGATTCTGACTACTCTAGTCTTTTTTTATAGAAGATAGGAGGGTTGGAAGATGGGATTACAAAAAAATGGAATTATTAATTTTCAAGAAATCAATGTAAAAAGTGAACAGGAATTAATTACACTTGTTAAACAGATTAATTCAGAAATTGAATTTGCCAACATAACCAGGTCGGTAACTGAAAAAGAAAAGACACTTAATTTAGATTATCTTTTAAAACGATACCGCCTTATTAAGAAAAGAGAGGATACTAAGAATTTTCGGGAAAGACATGATTGTGAGTACTGCTTATATTACGAAAGACCCAGAAAATGCTTTGAGAAAACAAGGTGTCCTCTAGAATCAGGAAAAGAATTTGAAGAAAAGGAAATTGTCGAGAAAATAAAATGTCCAAAGGATAAGGAAGGAAATTGTCCATATGGAAATGAAGTTGGTACATGTTTTGGATTCTGCATGCAGAAGATTGTTAATGAATTTAAGGAGGAGCGAAGAAGTGGAAAACAATAATATTGAAGTAATTGGAATAGATCACGGTTGGGCAAATATGAAGTCCTGCAATGAAATTTTTGTTTCGGGAATTAAGGAGATAACTACAGAACCTGCACTTTATGATAATGTACTTGAATATAGAGGAAAGTATTATAAGATTGGTGGAAAACGACTTGAGGTAAAAAAGACAAAAGTGGAAGATGAAAATTACTATCTTCTAACGCTGGCAGCCGTTGCAAAGGAATTAGAACGGAAAGGGTTACGCTGTGCAAATGTATTTCTTGCTGTTGGACTTCCATTAACTAGATTTGGAGCAGAGAAACAGGACTTCATTGATTATCTGTCAAAAAACAGACAGGTCACATTTCGATTTGAAAAAAGAACATATAATATAACCATTTTCAGAGTATCGGTATTTCCTCAGTGTTATTCAGCGGTTACAGAGCAGATTTCTGATTATGTCAGAAAAAGAGTAGTTGTAGACATTGGTTCGTGGACAATTGATATAATGCCAATTGAAGATAAATCACCGGATGAATCAAGATGCAGGACAGTTAATGAAGGTCTTCTTACTTGTATGAGAACGATTAAAGACGAATGCATCAGACAATTAAATGGCACCATTGAAGAAAGCGATATTAAGCAGGTAATGATGTATGGAACTAGCGATATTGACAGCAGGTATTATGCAATCATCGAAACTGAGATCAAGAGGTTTGTGGCAGAAATCTCAAACAAGCTTATAGAATATGGTTACAATTTGGAGACTACCCCAATTACTTTTGTTGGTGGAGGAGCAACTGTTATGAAGTTATTTGGCAATTTAAAGCACAGTAATATTCAATACATTGAAGATGTGAAGGCAAATGCCAAAGGTTATGAATATCTTGCTAAGGTGTTTTTGAATAGCAGACGCAAAGCTAGATAGGAGGGCAGTTTCATGGCAAAGGTAGACAAAGGAAATTATCACAATTTTAGATTAAGCAATAGCAATGCTCAACATGTGAGTGTTAATAAAATACTGAGGGATCTAAATCCCAATGTGGTTAAATCTAAAAATCAGTACATTGTAGATGCCATTGAATATTATACAAATGCTCTTGATAAGGATGATTTGACGTTAACGGGGGCAATGGAGAAAGAAAAAAGAAACAGTTTTGTTACTCGTGGAGATTTGGAAAAAATTAAATGTGAAATCAGAGACGGTATCATGATAGAAATGCAAAAGGAAATGTTGGCACTTCTAGGAACATTTACTGGAAATATGGCTAATTCATTTTCGCCTGTTGCTAAGCAGACAGCTGTAAGTGCTATAGAGCTTGAAGCATTTGAAATTGAAACTGATGATACGATGGATGGACTAGCAACAAAATGGGGTTAATTTAAGGAGGTGCTCTTTATGATAGGGAGAATTTTAAGCAGTCTGGTGTGGATTTTTGGAATGATACTGAAAGGTACTCTAAAAGTGATACTTGTAATTTTTCAGTTTACAATTGAAATGCTAAAGATTGCTTTATTACTCTTTGGTTTGATAATGAGAATTTTCCTTGCATTTGTCAGAGCAGGCACTCCTTGAAAGGGGGTGAGGCATATGCTTATGAGATTTAAGAACTATTTGGCAAATCGTAGATTGGTACAGTATTTTTTCAAGATGTATCAGAAAGAGTTTGCATAGGAGGAGAAAATGCACTGGATACGGGACAAACCATAGGTTGTCTCCGTAAAATCAAAGATTAAGAAGTCCAATTGTATAGTGGATAGGTTTGATGCGGAACACAACCAAGCCTATCCCATACAAGTAATGGGTAGGCAAATCAAAGCAGCTGGTAGAGGCTGTTTTTTTAATATAAAAATAAATTTAAGAGAGAATGAGGTAAATCAAATGAAAGAGATTTTTGAACAGTACGGATCAGTAATTATTGCAGCAGTGGCAATTAGTGCATTGGTAGCAA